>JAYPLH010000017.1:0-18871 GCA_038365355.1 Fidelibacterota bacterium | reverse complement strand
TCTTTCTTTTCTTTTTGGAAGGTATTCCAAGTTTATCAAAATTCTAATCCTTCTCTTACAAAAACAAGTCTCATATATGGTGCAATAAATTGGACTGCTATAAGATCAGGTTATATTGATTACGGTGAAGGAACAGATTTACATGATAGATTGATTGAAAAGGGGCAGATTGAAAAAGCTAAATCTTTGGACTTTAAAGTATCTTTTACAATGGATGAAGATCCTAATTTCGTAGAAGTCTTTAAATCTGTTCGAGCAGATATGGTAATAGCTAATGATAAAGAATTTGCTAAAAAAGTGTTAGACCAAATTCCTTATAAAATAGTTTTTTTATCATTATCAAAATGGCATTCATATTTTACAAAGCGTTGTTTTTTTCCGCAATCTGAATCATTTCCTAAGATGGGAAATTTTATACAAATGTTATACGTGAAATTTTATTCATATTTATACAGACCTTTTTTAATTATAATGCTCTTAATTTCAACATTCTTTTTAATTAAGCAAGGTAATTTCAATCTATTTTATACATCTTATGGTTTATTACTGTACTCTAGCTTGGTTGTAACATTGGGATCAGGTCATTCTGGTGAATTCATTCGATATAGAGTTTGGACTGAGTATATTATGTGGTTTATCTCACTTTTAACTCTAGGTATAATTTTAGAAAAAACATTGATGGTATTAAATGATGCAAAGAAAAATATTTATAAATCAATGGTTGATAAATAAATTAATTATAATATTTTTTTGTATTTAATTAATTAAAGGTGCTATAATCTTGATTTTAAAATTTTTTCTATATTTATTTTGCATAAATATTTGCTTTTGTTTGGAACTCCAAATTGGTTTACCTATGCCTAGAGTAGATCATAATTTGATTGAAATTAGCGGTGAAAACATTACTCTTAACGATGTTAAAGGAGAAAATGGTACTATTATTATCTTTTCCTGCAACACTTGCCCTTGGGTAATTAAATGGGAAGATAGATATATAAGTATTGCTGAAAAGTATCAAAAAATGGGCATTGGAATTATTGCCGTAAACTCAAATATATCAAGGTTTGAAGGAGACGATAGTCTAGGAAAAATGGCTATGCACGCTAGTGAGAATAATTACAATTTCACATATGCACAAGACCCCAAAGCAAAATTAGCCTATGCCTTTGGTGCTATTAAAACCCCACATGTATATCTTTTTGACGATAAAAACATACTTGTATACCGAGGTGCTATTGATGATAATGCTAGAGATGAATCTAAAGTTGAAGAACCATTCCTTATTAATGCATTAGACCAAATGTTAGCAGGAGAACAAATAACAAAGCCTGTTAGTAAGGCTCTTGGTTGTTCCATTAAGTTTTAAGCAAGTATGGAACAAACATATTATTTTATAATTATTGGTGCTTTAATTGTTGAATATTTACTTTCTACAATTAGTTCAGTACTAAATATGAACAGCATTACTTCAACTATTCCAGACGGTTTTCAAGAATTTTATGATGATGAAAAATACTCTAAGTCTCAAGAATATTTAAAAGATAAGACCAAACTTGGACTTTACTCTAGTACTTTTAGCTTAATTTTAACTTTGATTGTAATTCATTTTGGTTTGTTTGGTTTTTTAGATGAATTTGTTCGTTCTAACTCAACTCATTACATTATTTCCGGTTTACTTTTTTTCGGGATTTTATTTTTAATTAATGATATTCTTAACATACCATTTTCCTTATACAGTACTTTTGTAGTTGAAGAAAAATACGGTTTTAATAAAACTTCAATTCATACTTTTATAGCTGACAAATTTAAAGGTTACGGTCTTACAATTGTTTTAGGAAGTGCCATAATGGTACCTGTTTTTTATTTTTTCAATACGTTTCAAGATAATGGTTGGTGGATTGCTTGGGCTTTGATTACTGCCTTTATGATTGCCGTACAACCCTTGTTTGTTCATGTTATTGCTCCAATGTTTAATAAATTTACACCTCTTGAGGAGGGTGATTTGAAAACTGCAATTGAGGAGTTTGCTAACAAAGTAAGTTTTCCAATTGGAAGGATAGATGTTATGGATGGAAGCAAGAGATCCGCTCACTCTAATGCTTATTTTAGTGGATTTGGAAAATCAAGAAGAATTGCACTATTCGATACCTTATTAGATAAACATTCAACGGAAGAAATAGTATCCGTAGTTGCCCATGAGATAGGGCATTATAAGAAAAAACACATAATTACAGGAACTGTCCTTGGAGTCATAGAAACAGGTATAATGCTTTTTATCTTTAATTTATTTATGAATGATAGTGATTTATTTGCTGTTTTTTCTGTAGATACAGTCTCTATTTATTGTGGATTGGTATTTTTTAGTATGCTGTATTCTCCTATAAGCATGGTGACCTCAATATTTACTACTGCTATGAGTAGAAAAAATGAATTCGAAGCTGATGCATATGCTTTAGAAACTACTAAAAAACCGGAACCGCTTATTTCTATGTTAAAAGGTTTGTCTGCTAGTAATCTATCCCATTTGACACCGCATCCTCTAATGGTTTTCCTTTCCTACAGTCATCCTCCTGTTGTGGACAGGATAGCAGCAGTTCAATTGAAATAAGATTGAATAGATATTTGCACTTATTCCAGTTCGATAAATATCACATTTTTTTAAAACTTTTTAAGTTTTTTTTCCTTTTATTTGTTTTACAAAAAGACATAGTTTTTTCTAATGAAAAAACTGGCGCAGAAAAAGTAAATTTTTTAACTGCAAATCCTTTTTCATTTTTTCATATTATTACTGATTTAGAGAATCAAGAAAGTCAGAATGCTTATGGAATTCTACGTTTTCCCGAATCTAGAATCAGAAATAAATATCCTCTGATTTTAGGTGTTAATGGTAGTAAAAATTGGGCGGATCATCATTTAGAATATATGGAAATGTATAGAAAAATGGGATTTGCTACCTTTGAGATACAAAGTTTTAATAGCCGGAATGTTAATTCAACGGTGGGAGATCAGACAACCGTTACAACTGCCATGATGATTTTAGATTCTTACAAAGCACTAGAAGTACTTGGAAAGGATAATAGAATTGATATAGATAATGTTGCAATTACTGGATGGAGCCTAGGTGGTGGAGTAGCTCTTTTTTCTGCGTGGGAGCCATTAATCGCATCTATAGGAATAAAAGAAAGATTCAAAGCTCATCTTGCTTTTTATCCACCTTGTTTGGTAGAGATGGATTTAATAGAATTTTCAAAAGTTCCCATTCACATTTTAATTGGAGAAAAAGATGACTGGGTAACTGCAAGCGCTTGCGAGGATTTGGTTAGAGATCTTTCTGATAAAAATGTAGATGTTGGAATTACAGTGTATGCAAATTCTCATCACGGATTTGACCGTAAAGGGTCGCCGGTAAAGGAAGAGAATGGATATGCTACTGGCAACTGTCATTTTAGAATGAGGTCCGATGGAGCACTTCTAATGAATTTCTTAGATATTCCCATGATAACTCCTTTTAGACAAAAAGTCGCTTTAGGATGGTGTGCTGATCGGGGAACTACTATTGGAGGGAATCCCGAAGCAAGGGCAAAATCATTCGATTTTGCACGTAATTTTATGATAAAGAATTTGTCGCGAGATTTTTTACAATGATAAAGAAGTATTATTTTACAAATTATCATAAATATTTTTATAATTAGGTATGGATAATCCAGCAATATATTTATGGATACCAATAATTGTAGTTTCTTTTTTAAGTATAGTTAAAATGATTAATAAGGGTGGACCTAAAGGTAAACCCTGGATACGAATTGAAAAGGTAGAAGATAATGAGTAACCATTTATCGATGCGATCAGGTAATCCTGCACTTCAAGCATCAACATTTAAAAAACATCTTACATCCTCTGTAGAAAGTAAAATGACTTTATCCGGAACTGTTAACAAAACTGGGATTTCATTATTATTAGTAATAATCAGTGCAGGTTATACATGGGGAAATCCAGGCATGCATATCCTGATGATTCCAGCTGGAATAGTCGGTTTTATTTTAGCGCTTGCAACTGTTTTTAAACCTACCATTGGTCATATTACTGTACCTGCATATGCTGTAGCACAAGGCATACTTTTAGGCGTTATATCTATGTATTTTAATGCAATGTATCCAGGCATTGTGGTTCAAGCTGTTTTTCTGACCTTTGGAACTTTGGGAGCTTTGTTACTTGCATATAAGTCTGGTTTAATTGCTGCGACAGAAAATTTTAAATTAGGTATTGCTGCTGCTACAGGAGGTATAGCTATTCTTTATCTAATTAATTTCATTATGGGATTTTTTGGATCTGGAATTGGTATTATATCTAGTAATAATAATATGGGCATATTATTTAGTGGTTTTGTAGTTGTGATTGCCGCATTGAACCTTGTCCTTGATTTTGATTTTATTGAGGAAGGAGCCGAGATGGGTGCTCCCAAATACATGGAATGGTATGGTGCCTTTGGGTTATTAGTTACGCTGATATGGCTTTATCTTGAAATTTTACGTTTATTGGCTAAGCTTCAAAGTAGGAGGTAAGAAAAAAAATATCATTTTGAAGTAACTTCGTTCTAATTTTTAGAATGAATGATCCATTTATTACTAACGATGCGGTTGTCCTAGGCTTGTTAATAGGTGTTCTTGCATTTGTATTTATAACCTCTGAAAGTAAACATCCTTTTTGGAAAAAGTTTTACAAATACATACCTACTCTATTATTATGTTATTTTATCCCTTCACTTTTTAATTCCTTTGGAATTATTTCAGGTGAAGAATCAAACCTCTATTTTGTTGCCTCTAGGTATTTATTACCTACAAGCTTAGCTCTACTCACTATTAGCATTGATATTCCTGAAATTAAAAAATTGGGATCTAAAGCAATAGTTATGTTTTTAACAGGAACCTTTGGAATAATTTTAGGAGGTCCAATCTCCATAATCGTTGTTTCATTTATTTCTCCTTCTATAATTAATAGCGCTGGTGTTGAGCAGGTTTGGCGAGGATTAACTACAGTTGCTGGTAGTTGGATTGGAGGAGGGGCTAACCAAGCTGCTATGAAGGAGGTTTTTAATGTAGGAGACACGATTTTTTCTTCAATGATTGCGGTAGATGTAATAATAGCAAACCTTTGGATGGCTTTCTTACTTTATGGTGCGGGTAATAGTAATAAAGTAGATAATTGGTTTAATGCTGATTCTACTTCTATAACAAAACTTAAAAAGAAGATTGAAAGGTTTAGATTAGAAATATCTCGTATACCAAACCTGATTGATACCATAAAAGTTTTTGCAGTTGGTTTTGGTATTACTGCATTTGCTCACTTAGGAGCGGATTTCATTGCTCCACAAATAAAAAATTCCGCTCCGTATTTAAGTAAGTTTAGTTTAACCTCTAGATTTTTCTGGCTTATTGTACTTTCTACATCTTCGGCTCTTGCTTTTTCTTTTACAAGAGTTCGAGAAATCGAAGGTGTTGGTGCTTCCCGTTATGGAAGTGTTTTCATTTATATTTTAGTTGCTACAATAGGTATGAAGATGGATATATTAGCAATTTTTACTAATCCTGGTTTATTTGTAATTGGTTTTATTTGGATGCTTTTTCACGCTCTTCTTTTAATCCTAATGGCAAAATTAATAAAAGCACCGTTCTTCTTCTTGGCAGTTGGTAGTCAGGCAAACGTTGGAGGAGCAGCATCTGCACCTATAGTTGCTTCTGCTTTTCATCCATCTCTTGCACCTGTAGGAGTCCTACTGGCTGTGCTAGGTTATGCCTTAGGTACATATGGAGCATGGATTTGTGGAGTATTACTTCAAATTACTGCGTTATGAAATATTTTATAAAATTAATAGTTTTTTACTTTTTAATAGATCTTTCTTTTGCTGAATTTGAAAAAGATTTGCAATTAAAGCTAATCTTGGCTGAGCCCGGTGATACCATAAAGCTCGACGCAGGATTCTTTCCCATTCTTGGAACATTATCCATGGAGGGAAAACAAAATATTGTTATCAAAGGCTCAGGAACAAGTAGTACTATATTAAATTTTTCAAATCAGGTAGAAGGGGCTCAAGGATTAAGCATCACTAATTGTAACAATATCACTCTTGAAGATTTTACTGTCGAGGAAGCCAAAGGAGATGGAATCAAATGCCAATATGTAAATGGTATTACTTTTAGAAGAATAAAAACTCAATGGCTTGGAGGTCCAAGTTCTTCAAATGGTGCATATGGTCTTTACCCAGTTCAATGTGAAAATATAATGATCGAGCATTGTATAGCTATTGGAGCAAGTGATGCTGGAATTTATGTTGGTCAATCAAATAATATAATCGTCAGAAATTGTGAAGTGTTTCAGAATGTTGCTGGTATAGAAATAGAAAACTCTATTAATGCAGATGTCCACAGTAATAATGTTCATAATAACACAGGAGGAATACTTGTTTTTGACCTACCGGACCTAATTCAAAAAGAAGGAAAGCAAATTAGAATCTATGATAATATAGTTAAGGAAAATAATCTTGATAATTTTGCTCCCAAAGGTAACATAGTAGCAAAAGTACCTGCCGGAACTGGAATCATGATTATGGCAACAGAGTATGTTGAGATTTTTAACAATACAATAATAGATAATAAGACAGCAGGTACAACGGTTGTAAGCTATTTCATTACACAAGAAAAAACAAAAGATACTCAATATAATCCATATACCTCTGCAATTTATATTTATGATAATGTTTACATTAGGAAACCACAATTACCTACTTTAGCTAATGAAATTGGGGTTTTGCTATTCACTCATTTTTTCCGAAGTGTTCCAGATATTATATATGATGGCATGCCTGACCCTAAATACCAAAATATAGATGGTACTATTCCAGCGAATCGAAGACTTTGCCTTAGAAATAATTCGAATGCTAGATATTTAAATCTTGATCTTTCATTACATTTTAAATCTTGGTACAGTCCATTTTTTGCAGATTTTAAAACAGATGAAAAGGAATGTGATTGTTCTTTAGATCTACTTCCGGAAGTAAATTTATCTCAAATTAATTGAAATGAGGCTTTGCTACCTGATTGCATTTTTATTTTATATTAACAACATCAAGTATGCTAATAATAGGATTTTTGATCATGCTCTTTCAAACTTATCAGAGTATGATTTTTTTGAAAAACCATTAAAAAACCATATTCCAAAAAAAGATGTAATTCCATATGAGATTGCCTCACCTTTATTTTCTGATTATGCTGAAAAAATGAGATTTATTAGAGTTCCTGATGGTTCTAAAATTCTTCTGGATGATGAAAATAACTTTATTTACCCAGAGAATACATACTTAATAAAAACTTTTTATTATTATTCAGATATTAGAGACCAACATAGTAAAAAACATATTATTGAGACTAGAATATTAAAAAACACATCAGAAGGTTGGTTATCATTTCCTTATGTTTGGAATGAGAATCAGACAGATGCAAAATTGAATCTGGCAGGTGCTAGAATTTCAGCTTCATGGACTCATTTTGATGGAAATCCAATTGAGATCCTTTACAGTGTTCCAAATATGAATCAATGTAAAAATTGTCATACATTAAACAATGTTCAAAAACCAATAGGACCGAAAATTCGGAATCTTAATCATAATTTTTCCTATAAAGATGGAATTCAAAATCAGCTTAAGAAATGGATCTCTGTTGAATTTTTAGAATCTATTTCTGACTTTGACAGTATGCCCAAATCTGTTAATTATAATAATCCTAAAGATTTTACTGTAAATCAGAGAGCTAGAGCATGGTTAGATATTAACTGTGCGCATTGCCATGGTAGAGGAAGGCCAGCAGAATCATCGGGATTATTTCTTGAATATGAAGAAAAAAACCAAACTGCTATTGGGATATTTAAAACTCCAGTTGCTGCAGGTAGAGGCTCTGGTGGAAGGAAGTATAATATTGTACCAGGCCACCCAGAAAAATCAATAATTGAATTTAGAATTAATTCAGTAGATCCAGGTATAATGATGCCAGAATTAAGTCGAAAGCTAATCCATAAAGAAGGAGTGGAATTAATTCAAACTTGGATTAGAGAGATGGATCTTTTGGAATAGAATGAGATAATTTTATTAAACTTTATATTAACATCTTTAATTATTCTTTGAACAATAAAAATATTAAATTACATAATTCATACCCTTCAATTGATCTAAGATCCCCGAAGGAATATAAAAAAGGAACTATTCCAAATAGTGTAAATCTTCCCATCTTAAATGATGCTGAATTTCATGAAATTGGAAAAACTTTTAGATCAAAAGGAAAAAAAGCTGCTATAGATCTCGGGTATAAACTTGTTTCAGGCGAAAAAAAAATCAATCGAATTGATTCTTGGATTAAATTTATTTTAAAGAATAACAACTGTTTTATATTTTGTTATAGGGGAGGACTCAGGTCGCAAATTGCTTACGAATGGATTAGATCAAGAGGAGTTCCTATTAATCGGTTAGAGCATGGTTACAAAAAATATAGGCAGCAGGTACTTTTGATGCACCAAAATATTAAAAACTACACGGAAAGATGGGTTATTTTAGGAGGTTATACAGGTTCAGGTAAGACGGATATAATAAAAAATTATCAATGCAGTATAGATCTAGAATCAATCGCTAATCATAGGGGATCAGCTTTTGGAAAGACCGGGGCTGAACAGCCATCTCAATCAAATTTCGAAAGTTTAGTTTCTAAAGAATATTTACAGAAGCAAAAATCAAAGTTTCTATTAATGGAAGATGAAAGTAGGTTTATCGGGAAAGCAATGCTTCCTGGGAAATGGTATGATAAAATGCAAATTTCGGATATTATTTTGTTAGAATCAGATTTATTAGAAAGATCAAATAGAATATATAATAATTATGTTAAAAATCCAGCAAACTCAAAACTGGATTTGAACGAATTACGATCTTACTATTTATCATCATTAAGTAAAATTAGGAAAAGACTTGGTGATAATCATTATCAGACTATCAGGAATATTTTAAATATTGCCTTTGATAGCAATGATAAAAAACTTCACATAAAGTGGATTAAAATTCTTTTAGAAAAATATTATGATAGAATGTACGGATATAAATTAAACCTAAGAGCAAAACAAATAATTTTCAAAGGGAATGAAGCTGATTGTAATGATTTCATATCTAATTTAATGCTCGAAAAGAAAAAAATATTCCCATAAAATTATACAATGAATTTACAACCCGATGTGTTAATTGTAGGTGCTGGTGTTTCTGGAATTACCTGCGCGATCAAATGCCAAGAGTTAGGTTTAAACTATGCACTTATTGATAAAAATTGTAGAGTTGGAGGTCGCTTAGGATCTATTTATGATAGCGGATATATATTTGACATTGGGTTTCAAGTATTTAACACCTCTTATAAAATAACGAAACAATATTTGGATTTAAACCAATTAGATTTACATTTTTTTAAACCTGGATCAGCAATATATAGTGATAAAAAATTCACAATAATTTCAGATCCATTACGAGACTTTGGCCAAATTTTCCATACCCTTTTTTCTAAAATCCCAACCTTAGCAGATAAAATGAGAATATTGAAATTAAAAATTTCATTATTGAATTATGTCATTGAAGAAGATAAAAGCGAAGATCAAGAAACTATTGTTTTTTTGAAAAAATACGGATTTTCTGAAAATATGATTTCTCAGTTTTTTTTACCTTTTTTTGCGGGTATCTTTTTGGAAAATAAGCTTAGTACTTCTTCTAAGTTTTTTAAATATGTTTTTTCAAAGTTTGGCAAAGGTTTAGCATCTCTTCCTTCAAATGGAATGCAAGAGATACCAGAGAATATGCTTAGAAGGGTTGACCGAGAGAATGTTTTTATGAATTGTGAGTTAGAACATATTACTAAAGATAAAAAAGTAAAATTAAAAGATGGTGTAACAATTGCACCAAGTAAGATTGTTTTTACTGGAAATAGTCAAAAATTAATAAATAAAAAATTAGTGAATTATAATAGTGTTAAAACATTCTATTTTAGTAGTAGTGTAATTCATGATTACTCAAACTACATTCATATTTTTCCTCAAGAAGAATACATTAACAATATTGCTTTTTTAACATCTATAGCTGAAGGATATTCAAAAAATAATGATAGCTTAATTTCTGTTAGTATAATAAAAGAAAATAATATTTCAGACTCCAAACTAATTACGCACACAAAAGATCGTTTAAAAAATATTTATGGCGGGGAATTTAATTTTTTAAAAAATTTTAACATTAAACAGGCTACTATAAAACAGCCAGTTCAATATTTTGATCAAAAATATAATTTATCAATAAACGATAGATATTACTTAGCAGGAGATAACCTTGTACATGGGAGCATCGAAGGGGCTGCTATATCTGGAATAAAAGTTGCAGAGGAACTAAATTTTTAGTTAATCATATTCGCATAATTGGAGCATTGCACAAATAAATCAACAAATGCATCAACAGAATGTTGTATCGGTTTTGAATAGCCTCCTCCCATAAAGACAACTAGCGGTAAGTCTTTTTCTCGTGCAAGTTCTAAAACAATTTCATTCCTATTTTTTATACCTTCTCTTGAAATTTCTAGGTACCCTAAACTATCTTGGTGTAAGATATCTACACCTGCTTGAAATAGAACTAAATCAAATTTTGATTTTTTTAAGGTTTTAATGTTTTTTTGAAGAATATCTAAATATTGATCGTCTTTCATACCTTTCTTTAAAGGAATATCAAGATCGCTTTTCATTTTTTTCAGCGGGAAATTATTCTCACAATGCATAGAAAAAGTAAATATGTTTCTATGGTTTTTAAGAATTGAAGCTGTGCCATCTCCCTGATGAACATCTAAATCAATTATGAGTACCTTATTGATATTTTTATAATCTTTTATGGATTTGAATGCACAAATTGCTAAATCGTTAAAAATACAGTAGCCTGATCCATAAGAAAAATGTGCATGGTGAGTTCCTCCTGCCATATTACCTGCTATACTATTCCTTTCTATAGCAGATTTCATAGCTCCAATACTTCCTCCTAATATATATCGAGTCCTATTAACAATATGTTCGTTCCATGGTTGAAGTCCTATACGCCTTTTTTCCTTTTCTGTTAGCAGCCCTTGGATAAAAGAGGTCACATATTTTTTTTCGTGTCCTAAAATAATATCTTCAACTTTCGCTAAATTAGGTTTTTGAAAATTTATTATTACTTTTTGCTTATCTAAGTAGTTTTTTGTTATTCTATATCGATCTCTAGGGAATGTTGAATTTTTATCTATTCCATACGTGTAAATCGGATGATAAAAGAGTTCAAACATGCTTATGCCGCATAGAATTATATTGATAAAAAAGAATGATTATCTTTGTATATTTAATTAGTTGCTTAAAATACTTATTTAAAATTATTTATAATTAGAATCTATGGAAAGAAAACTAACAACGATTTTTGCATCTGATGTCGTCGGATTTAGTAAAATGATGGGTTTGAACGAGTTGAAAACTCTGCAAATACTTAAAGAAAGAAGACGAATAATTGATAAGATTATTGAAGAGCATGATGGAATCATTTTCGGTAGTGCTGGAGATAGTGTAATTGCTGAATTTTCAAGTCCTCTTAAAGCTGCTGAGGCTGCCGTTGCGACTCAACATTCTATGAAAATTATGAATCAAGGCAAAGAAGAATTTGAACAAATGAATTTTCGAGTAGGTATCAATATTGGAGATGTAATGGTTTCTGACGATAACCTTTTTGGAGATGCTGTTAATATCGCAGCTAGGTTGGAAGCAGAAGCAAAACCTGCAGGAATCTGTATCTCTAATACTGTATTTGATATGATTAATAGAAAAATAATGGTATCATTCGAAGAAGCTGGTGAATTAAAACTAAAAAACATAGAATTTCCTATAAAAGCCTTTCATGTCCTGCAACAAAATAAAGGGACTCCAAGATTTACTCAAGATTCAGAGGAAATCCATACCAAGGTATCTGAAGCTGAACCTGGATCAGTCGCAGTAATGTTTTTTAAAAATTTAAGCAAAGATGAAGAACAGGAGTATTTTTGTGAAGGTTTTTCTGAAGACCTTCTTTCCATGCTTTCCAGATTTAATAAGTTAGTTGTGATATCGAGCCATGCAAGTTTTGCCTATAAAAATAAGATGAAGTCATTTAAAGAAATTGGCGGTGAACTTGGTGTAAGATACATAATTCATGGAAGTGTAAGAAAGCTGGGTAATAAAATGAGGATAAATACAAATTTGGTATCGGCGAGTAATGAAAAGTCAATATGGTCAAAAAATTTTGATCTTTCTGTGGATGAGGTATTCGATATCCAAGATAAAATTGTAGAAGAAATAGTTTCTACCATCGTTGGAAGAGTAGAAGCTGATCATCTCTATCTATTAAAAACAAAACGACCAGAAAATATGGCTGCCTACGATTTAGTTTTACAGGGTTTGGAATATGCCAAAAAAGGAAATGTTTTTAAAGAAAACACTGAAAATGCTATTAGGTTATTCGAAAAAGCTATAGAAGTAGAGCCTTCTTATGCTAGAGCTCACGCCTGGCGTGCTTGTTCTTTAAGTAATTTGGCTGATTGGGAAGAAAAACCAGATCCTAAACTATTAATGGATGCAGTTGAATCAATAAATTTAGCTCTTGAACTTGATCCCAGCGAGCCAGAAGTACATCGTATAATGGGGTCAATTAAGCTTTGGCGTGAAAGAGACTATGAATTAGCAAAATACCATTTTGAAAAAGCTAAAGAATTATGTCCAAGTGATGTTTTTATTTTATCTAGATATGTTAATCTTTTGATTTATCTCGGTGAATTTGATAATGCTTTCATAGAATTAAAGCGGGCTATGAGACTAGATCCTTTTTCACATGATCTTCTTTTTGGCCCTGAGGCGATATGTCATTACTGGCTAGATAATTATGATTTAGCGATGCAGAGCGTATCAAAAATTAAGATTGCAAGAACTCATTTATTCTATCTTTCTCTAATATTATTTAAAAAGAATGAATTATCTGAAGCTTCTAAGAAATTAAAAGAGGCAGTAGCAATAACAGACATGGATTTTCAAGCTTTTGTCAATTCAGAGCCATATAAGGATGAAAAAAATATAAAAAAGCTGATTCAAGATTTTCATTCAATAGAAAATTATTAGAAAAACAGAAGTTTTGACTATTTCTATAAAGTAATTAGATTATCTTATGTATAAAATTTTTATTCCTACATTATGTATTTACATTTCAATGTTAAATGCAACTGCTAGAGTTCCGCATGGAGATCTTTATCAAGAACAGGGTATATGGTTCAATATTAATACTAATAGTCCTTTTAATGGTATAGCATATAAAGTTTCGAATAAATCTAAAACAATTGTTCAGCAAATTAATTACATAGATGGTATCCAGTGGGGCAAATATTATGAGTGGTGGCCCAATGGCATAAAAAAAATAGATGGAACATATAGATCAGGTTATATGCATGGTAGGTGGAAATTTTTTAATGAAGAAGGAAAAATATATTGTGCTGGAAGTTATATGAATGGAAATGGTCATCAGCCTCCAGATTTATTAAAAAAAATACCAAAAGATGGTGTTAGAGGTCTATGGACATATTGGAATCAGAGTGGAAGAAAAATCGAAGAAGGATATTTTAGTAAAAACGGAGTTGCAAAAGGAAATTGGTCCTATTGGGATAAAAATGGAAGAAAACGTTTAGGTAAAAAAATAAATTATGACACATTTAATAATAAAGATGCATTAAAACATTTAGATGGATATTTTCTTGTTTCTGGACCAGATGATGGTTTAGAAAATATTTATACTCAAGCACATGGATCGATTCGAGGTGGCGCTCTAAATGGATTATGGACTTATTGGGATAATGAAGGGAATTTAAAAGAAACCAAAAATTATACTTATGGTCTCGTGTCAGGCCAATATGTCTCATATCATTCTAAAGGACATAAATTAAGTAGTGGGCAAGTTATGGGGGTTGATGAAAATGATAATTTGATAAAAGACGGCTTGTGGTATTTTTGGAATGAAAATGGGTTGCTGATTGAAGAGGTCGAATTCTCTGATGGGTTTAGAGATGGTATAACAAAGTATTTTTCTGCTGATGGAAAACAGAGTGCTAAAATTTCATACAAACAAGGTGCTCCCTGGAATGGAGAATGGATTAAATGGTTTATTGATGGAAGTAAAAAAGAATTTGGAAATTATGTTGATGGCACTAAAAATGGGCCTTGGAGAGGTTGGTATGAGAATGGCCAAAAAAAATATGTATTGCATTATCAAAATAGTATGAAGCATGGAATATGCACTGAGTGGGCTGAAGATGGTAGGCTTACAAAAGATATTACATATAATTATGGTGCTCCAGTTTCTGAATATTTGTTGATTTATCATGGAGATGGTTATACGGAAATGAATAGAAGAAATGGGGAGTTATCTGGTTCTTGGATCAGTTGGTTTCCAAATGGAAAGAAAAATGAAGAAGGAATCTATAAAAATGGTAAAAAAGGTGGAGTATGGAATGGGTGGTATAGAAATGGTGAAAAAAAATATAGAGGTAAATATGTAAATGATAAATTAGATGGTTTGTACACAGAAATGGATAGAAATGGAAATACCCTTAAAGAAATAATGTACGGAAATGGTAAAATAAACTTGGAGTCTCACACTTTAAGGAATGATAATAGTATAATTAAATTTCAAAAGAAAAATGGGGAATTGAATGGGAAATGGATTGAGACTTATAATAATGGGAATATCGCTGAGATAGGAAATTACTCTCAAGATACAAAAGAGGGAAAATGGGAAGGATGGTTTAAAACTGGTAATAAAAGATATGAATGTACCTATTCTGATGGAAATAAGTCTGGAGTTTATCAGGAATGGGATATAACAGGAAAGGTCATTAAAAATATTATTTACAGTTCAGGAAAAAGGATTCAAGAGTATGAAGTGGTTAGAGATGGTAACGGATATATGGAAATTAATAAAAAAAATGGTTTCTTAAGTGGACAATGGATAAAATGGTATGCTCATGGAATAAAAGAAGAAGAGGGTGAATACAATCAAGGAATAAAAGTTGGTACTTGGTCTCGTTATAATATTAATGGGCATATTGTGGAAGAATTGAATTATGATAACCAAGGTAGAAATTTATACGAAATAACTTATTACAAAAATGGAACTGTAAAAGAATATAAGGATTATTTTTCAAAAACGATTCAACAATACAATATAGACGGCTCCAAAAAAGGAGATTTTTCTCCATTTTAGGAAACTTATATATATAGAAAACTAGTTTTCTTCCCCTAAATTATTACATTAAATAATTAAAATATATATGTCATTTATTAACCCTTTTATATTTCGAGAATACGATGTTAGGGGAAATGTTGAAGAAGATTTTCCAGAGCATGTTGTAAAAAAATTAGGAAAAGCTTTTGGAACACATGTTAAACGTGCGGGTGGAAAGGAGATTGCAATTAGTGGAGATGTTAGACTTTCAACCCCTGAATTAATCAACTTTTTCAAAAAAGGTGTTCTTTCCACAGGTGTAGATATTATTAATCTTGGAATTTTACCTACACCAGTAAATTATTTCTCTATGTTCCATTTGGATCTTTCCGCTTCTGTTCAGGTAACTGGAAGTCACAATCCGCCAGAATTTAACGGCTTTAAAATGTCACTAAATAAAAAACCATTTTACGGTCAAGATATTCAAGGTTTATACAAGATGATAAAGCATATGGATTTTGAAAAAGGAGAGGGAACAGAAGCAAGGTATAACATTTTATCTGAATATAATCAAATGATAGAGCAGAAAATAAAAATAAAAAAGCCTATGAAGGTTATTATGGATTGTGGTAATGCAGCGGGTTGCATTAATGCGCCTAGCGTATTTAATGGCTTAGGAATTGAAACAAAAGAGCTATTCTGTGATCCAGATGGGACATTTCCAAATCATCACCCAGATCCAACGGTTGTTGAAAATTTATCAACTTTAATATCTGAAATGAAAACTGGGGAATATGATGTAGGGCTTGCATTTGATGGAGATGCTGATCGAGTAGGTGTAGTAGATGATAAAGGTGAAATTATTTGGGCCGATCAGTTAATGGCCATTTTCCTTCCAGAAATAATTAAGGATAATGACGAAATATTATTTGATGTTAAATGTTCTCAATCTTTAATTGACATGATCGAACACTATGGTGGAAAACCAATTATGTATAAAACTGGTCATTCTGTAATTAAAAATAAAATGAAGGAAATTAATTGCAAATTTGGAGGTGAGATGAGTGGGCATATATTTTTTGCAGATGACTATTATGGATATGATGACGCTCTTTATGTTGCTGCTCGGTTAGTGCAGTTATTATCAAGAACTGATAAAAAATTATCTCAATTGAAATCAATTATTCCAACTTATTTTTCTACTCCAGAATTAAGATTGGAAGCTGAAAATGATCAGAAAAAATTTGAAATTACTGAGCGAGCTGTAGAGTATTTTACCAAAAATTATAATTGCATTACCATTGATGGTGTCAGGATACAGTTTGAAGATGGTTGGGGTTTAGTTCGTTCTTCAAATACCCAACCAGTAATTGTATGTAGGTTTGAAGCAAAGACTATTGAGCGACGTGATGAAATAAAAAGAATAATTATTGATAAACTCAATGAGTTTGGTGAATTACAACTTGATAGCCATTAATGTCACAATTTTCTGAATTAATTTCCTTCATTAGAAAGGAGATTAATTATAGTTTAAGAAAACTACCAATTCCTGATACTCCAACCTATTTATATGAGCCCATAAAATATGCTCTTAAAGGCGGGGGCAAGAGGTTTAGGCCGATTTTAACTCATTTAGTTGGAAGGGCATATAATACCGATCCAAACTCTTTGATGAATATTTCTCTTGCTATAGAACTTTTACATAATTTTACTTTAATACATGATGATATTATGGATAAGGACATAATTAGGCATAGTCAAAAAACTATTCATCATAAATGGGATACTTCAACTGCTATTTTAGCTGGAGATGGTATTTATACAATAGCACAATTAGTTTTAAATAGTATAGATAGATATGATAAGGAAATAAATAAATGCTTCAATGAAGTAACCCTAGATATTTGTGAGGGGCAAGCATTGGATAAAGAGTTTGAAAATTTAGATAATGTGACTGAAGACTTATATCTTGAAATGATAAAGAAAAAAACCGGATCTTTAATTGCAGCAGCTGTTATGTTACCATCAATCTATGCAGAAGATGAAATTAATAATACTGAATTATTTCGTACTTTTGGAGAAAGCTTAGGAAAAGGTTTCCAAATTCAGGATGACCTTTTGGAAATTACTTCAGATTCAAAAACTATGGGGAAGAGTTTAGATAGTGATATATTTGAGGGCAAGCAGACAATTATGGTTATCAAAGCAAAGCAATATTTTAAAGAAAGTTGGAATAGTATAGTTTTGAATTCAAAAAAATCAGATTTGAAAAAAAATATCTATGCTTTTTTTAATGAAAAAAAAATAATTGAAGAAACAAAACACTTAGCAGAATCCTATTTTAAAAAAAGTAGAAAAATTCTTAAAAAATTAAATCATATTAATGCTGATGAATTATTTATGTTTGTGGACTTATTAGAAAACAGGAGTTTTTAATGTTTAAAAATTATGATAAAGAAAACATGTTTGAATCGATTTGGAATTTTCCAAATAACTTAAAAGATGCAATAGTTTTAGGAAATGGAATTGATTTGAAAAATGATTATTCACATATCAATAATATTGTTATTGCTGGTATGGGTGGTTCAGCTATCGGGGGAGATATTGTTTCTGTTTTAGAGAATTCAAATATTAAAATACCATATACAGTTTGTCGAGATTATTCCATTCCTGGGTGGGTAAATTCAAGTTCTCTTGTTATTTGTTCTTCATATTCAGGGAATACTGAAGAAACAATTTCAGCATTTCATAAGTCAATTGAAATAGGTGCGAGTATATGTGGAATTACAACTGGTGGTGCTTTACTTAAGTTATTAAAGGAAAATAATAAAGACTTTATAAAAATTCCTTCGGGGCTACAACCTAGAGCTGCAGTTGCATTTTCATTCATCCCAATTATTAAATTGATAGAAAAAGCTGGCCTAATTCAATCAGAATTAGATCTTTGGATTGATAAGTCAATTGATGATTTAGAGGAAAAACGGATTATTTACGGTAGCGAAGGAAATGAAAACCCTGTTTATCAATTAGCGCTAAAAATATATAAAAAAATACCAATAATATATTCTGATGTTTCATCAATGAGGATAAACGCAGTTCGATTAAAAGGTCAAATAAATGAAAATGGAAAAATGCTTGCATACAATAATGATCTTCCCGAATTAAATCATAATGAAATAGTTGGTTGGCAAAATAATCCGGAAATTTTTAAATATTTATGTGTATTATGGCTGGAAGACGATAATGATAATAATAGAACAAAAATTCGTAAAAATATTACTGAAAAAATATTAGACGAAGTAAATATTCCTCAATATTCTATTCAGATTATTGGTGAATCCTTCCAGGAAAGGTTTTTACATATGATAAATTATGGGGATTGGTTAAGTTTTTGGTGTGCAATATTACATGGTACAGATCCAAGTCCAGTTGAAAAAATTGTAAGATTAAAAAATGAATTAAGCAAAAAAAATTGATTACAGTCAAAGTTTTAAAGATATCTTATCATCCATCTACCAAAAGTTATTTTATTTTATTAAGGGATGTAGATGGGGAAGATTC
>JAYPLH010000225.1:0-3239 GCA_038365355.1 Fidelibacterota bacterium | reverse complement strand
AGATTTTTTTAAAAATCGATGAACTGCTTTTGATGCTGAAATATCCATCCAGGATACCATTTGCCCTCCAAATAAAGTACCAAATACATTTGCATCTTGAGGCATCACAAGCTGAGAGTATCGAATAGTTTTCATAAAAAAGGTATGCTCCAAAAAATATTACATAATATATAGAGAAAGCCCCGTTGAAAAACCCTTGGAAAACCTATTTAACCTGAAGAGCACGCCATATCAACGGGGCAGAACTCTCTATAATCTATATCATAATGCTTTTTTAAATCAACAAATTTTAGAATTTTAATTTTTGTTGAAATTCAAAGCTATTCTCTCTCCCTCCTTAAAATCCACACCTCTAAGTAAGATAGCACCAGCAATAAATAATATTAAAATTGAGAGTATTCCAAAACGCACACTTCCGGTGATAACAGTAATCCAACCCATTAATAATGGTCCGATTACAGAGGCAAATTTTCCTAACATATTATAAAACCCAAAAAACTCAGCTTCCATATTTTTAGGTACTAATCTTGCATAAAGACTTCGACTAAGAGCTTGAATCCCTCCTTGAAAGATACCAATCAGTGCTGCCAAACAAAAAAAATGAAGACGCTCAGACATATAATATCCTAGAAAAGTAGCCAATGCATACCCCCCTATTGCAACAAAAACAGCGTTTTTTGTACCAATTTTTTTTGCAAACCAACTGTATCCTATTGCAGAAGGAAATGCAATAAATTGTACCATTAGTAAAGCTATAATTAAATCGGAGGATTCAAAACCATATTCTGGAGAGGATGCTGCTTTTACAGCCATTTTTATAATCGTATCTACTCCATCAATATATAGCCAGTAGGCAATTAAATATCTTCCTATGACTTTCATAGATCTAATATGACGAATTGTATTAGCTATTTGTTGAAAACCCTTAGATATCGCTTTTACCAAAGAAATATGACTATGATTTTTATTTTCATGAACATATAAGATGATTGGGATGGTAAAAATTGCCCACCATACTGCTACCGTAACAAAAGAAATTCTCACCGCAGTTGTAGCATCTGGGATACCAAACCAATTAGGATAAAGATACATAAGTACATTGATAAGGAACAATAATCCTCCCCCTAAATAGCCTAATCCATAGCCAAAAGAAGAAACATAATCTATGTTATTCCTTTCAGCTACAATTGGTAAAAGAGAATCATAAAAAATATTTCCTGACATGAACCCAATTGAAGCCATAATATAAACAAAAACCGCTAACTCCCATTCACCATGGCCAACAAACCACAGGGCTCCAGTCATAGTCATACCCAAAAATGCAAAAGTTATTAAAAACTTCTTTTTTGCAGATGCGCAATCTGCTATTGCTCCAAGAATAGGAGATATAAGAGCTATAATTATAGAAGCAACAGAATTTGCTATTCCTAATTGTAAAGTGCTTTGATTAACATTGTTGGGATCTGCCCAATAAGCCCCAAAAAAAATGGGAAAAAAACCTGCCACTACCGTAGTAGAAAAAGCAGAGTTTGCCCAATCGTAAAATGCCCAGCTCCAAATTTTTTTATTTTTAGTCACGCAGTTCTATTACCAACCTTGATAAAACGTAGAAAAACCAATATAAAAACGTGAGCCTTGATATGTATTATTGGCTACTAATCGTTCTTGATATCCAACATATGCATCAAAAGAAAATGGCCCTATACGGTTGCTTGAAATAGAATTTACGAGCCACAATTCCATTTTTATATCCAAATTACTTGTTACACCAGTTTGCTCTTCCATCCATTTATCCCAATAAGAATTTTTAGATAGATAATTATCCACAGCTTTATAGGTAGAAGAAAGCTCTCCTATAATACGTGCTCTATTTGGAAATATTTCATATTCTCCGCCTGCTCTTATAAATAGGCCATCCCCCATATCATATTTGTAAGTATTTCCAATTGAGTATAAAATCGAATCAGGATGTGTGTGTCCACCGGAAAAAAATCTTACAGGGGTATTTAATGTTGTTGGTAAGCTGAATTTGTACTGCCCTTGATAGTATACCCTTGCCATGTTATTACCTCTTAAATATCGAATACCTAAAAAACCTGTTGTCCATCGATAAACACCTTTCCCAAAAACGACTTCATTTAGTTGATTCTTTTTTGTATCCTCATCTATAAATGAATTTTTAAAAGAGGAGAGAGTTCTACCAAAAGGAATACTTAAAAATAATTGTCCATATATCGATTCTGTAGCATTATATGAAGACCACGGTGGATCTCCTTTGAGTAGTATATTTAACCCAATATCAATATCTCCCAAGCCATTGCCTGACTTTCTTCCAGGGTAATACCAATTAGTAAGCGAATCCAAGGATACATAATCTCCCTCTTCCATTCCCATCTCTAAAGGTATAAATCTTTTATCTACTAAATCGTTTCCTAGAGGATCATTTTGAGTATGTTGAATCCAACTCACAGAAAAGCCACCATCCTTCGTGTAATACAAATCATAAACAAACTGAATAATTTTTTCTAAACTATCGCCTGGAAGATCAATAAAGGCTTCTGAATCAATAAAATTTTTTAATAGACTTTTTGCATTTTGGTGATAATCAACAAGAGATTGAACGCCTTGGATGCTAGAAACTGATACTTGAGAAAATGACTGATTAATAGTAAATAATTCTATGAAAGGTATAGAAATATTAAAGGTAACCTCATTAGAAAAGCCATAATCTATCCTTAATGTCTGGGCTGCAATTGTTTTTGATCTCTTTTCAAAAAAAGAACCTTCTGGATATCTAAAAATATTTGTATCAATATTTTGCTGACCAAAGTCAGGTAAGTTAAGATTAAAATCTGAATTTAATTGCTTCATCCATTGCTCTATTGTTAAACCAAAACTTAATGTATCCTGATTAAATATAATATTATCAAGATATAAAGAACCAGAATGGTATAAGTCAAAATTAGAAGAAAATCTTAACGAATCATTATATGTGAAAGGGTCAAAATACATTTTGCCTATCCCTTCTAATGCAAATTGGTGCTGACCTCGATCCCAATTATATTGGGAAGAACCTTGATCAATGGATATCCGAAACACATTATTAGGGAGAGGTTGAAAATTTTGGGCAAATAAAACCCCAAAGCAAAAACAAATAAATACTAAAATTTTCATTTGTAAATTAAAAAAGGTTGTCTGAATTCATTAAACTTATATACATCCCTTGACCATAAAGCAGG
>JAYPLH010000224.1:0-3252 GCA_038365355.1 Fidelibacterota bacterium | reverse complement strand
CGGATATTGATGAGGTGAATTCTTTTAAGCCATCTTATTCTATGGATGAAAGAACCAGATCTTACCTAAAGGTTCAAGATGGATGCGATTATACATGTTCATTTTGCACAATACCGTTGGCTAGAGGTAAGAGCAGAAGTGGAACAATATCAGATACCATAAAAGCCGCAAAGGATATTGCGAAATCTGGTAATAAGGAAATTGTCTTAACTGGCGTTAATATTGGTGACTTTGGGAAAGGGAATGATGAATCATTTATAGATTTGATAAAAGAATTAGATAGTATAAATGAGATTGGTAAATTAGAAGTTAATCCACAGTTAGAAGACGCGTATCATATTGAATTACTACCTCTTGGGAGAAGTGTCATTAAGGAAAACTTTAAAATTACTAAAGAAGGTTATGAAGAAATTGGAGTAGCGCTAGAAGAAAAATTTCATCTTTCATATCCCTATTTATTTGAAAATAACGGCGAACTTTTTATGTGTCCAGAAACCAATGAATCAAAAGACATTAGAATTTATAAATGTAATCAATTCCCATTAAAATGGAGTCTTCATAAAATAATTATGAAAGATGTGAGTGCCTGTGATTCTAACATTTTTTATCATGATAATAAATGGTGGTTAATGACTAATATTGATAGCTCAAACATTGATGAGCATAGCTCTGAATTACATATTTTTTATTCCGATCATTTTGATTCAGATAATTGGAAATCTCATCCTAAAAATCCGGTGATATTCAACTCACGCAAAGCTCGAAATGGTGGTTTTTTAAAGTATAAAAATAGTATTTATCGCCCATATCAAATTCAAGGGTGGGATTTGTATGGTGAATCGATGGGAGTTGCAAAAATAAAGATTCTAACAACAGAAGATTATCAAGAAAACGAAGAATTTTTGATATCTCCAAACTTTTTTACAAATATTAAAGGTATACATTCTTATAATTTTAATGATGGACTACTTGTCTTTGATTTTGTAAAAATAGATAAACACAAAAGGTAGATTCGTATATGATTAATGTAATTGATTTTTATAAAAGTTTAAAAAGTAATGGAATAAATTTTTACACCGGCGTCCCTGACTCTTTATTGAAAGATATATGTGGATATATTTCAGATACAGCTCCAAAAATTGATCATATTATAACGGCAAATGAAGGTGGAGCAATCGGCCTGGCTATAGGACATCATATGGCCACAGGTAACACTCCTTTAATTTATATGCAAAATTCTGGTTTAGGTAATTCAATAAATCCGTTGCTATCCCTTGCAGATCCAGATGTATATAGTATTCCCATGATATTGCTAGTTGGATGGAGAGGTGAGCCTGGAGTAAAAGATGAACCACAACATGTGAAACAAGGCAGGATCCATTCAGGCCTTATAAAAGCTATGGATATACCACATTTTATAATATCAGCTAACAGTGAATATCAAAAAAAAATAAATGATGCTGTTGCTTTAGCTGAAGAAAGATCTTGTCCTGTTATACTATCTATTAAGAAAGGATCTTTTGAAAAATATAAAATTAAACAAATTGAAAAGACAAACTATGAATTTACTAGGGAGCAGGCAGTTAAAAGTATTGTAAATCTAATAGATGATAATGATATCATAGTATCTACTACTGGAAAGACTTCAAGAGAATTATTTGAGTATAGAAAAGAAATTGGAGATAGTCATAGTAAAGATTTTTTAACTGTTGGCGGAATGGGACATGCAAATCAAATTGCATTAGGAATTGCATTAGCTAAACCTAAAAAAACGGTATATTGTTTTGATGGAGACGGAGCTATTCTTATGCATTGTGGTTCAATGGGAATTATTGGTAATAAGCAGCCTAAAAATTTTAAACATATCATTTTGAATAATGGGTCTCATGACTCAGTAGGTGGACAGCCAACAATTTCTTTTGATATTGAAATTGATAAAATAGCACAAGGCTTTCAATACAATAAAGTATTTCGTGTTACTTCTTCAAATAAATTAGCTGAAATATTTCATGAATTCAAAAAAGCTCATGGTCCATGTTTATTAGAGATACCGGTTAATAAGGGGGCAAGAATTAATCTAGGAAGACCAACAATTTCCCCAAAAGAAAATAAAAACAGTTTTATGCGCAAATTGAAGAATTGATTTTTATAGATATTGATTGTAATATATTTTTATAAGGTCATATCATGAATCAAAATTTTTACCATAATAAGCGAAAAGAGTATGAAGAAAAAGGTTATTGCATAATTGAAAATGTAGTTAGCTCAGATCTGCTTGAAAAAGCTCATAAAGATATACTAGAATCCAAGGATACATCAGTTTTTACAGATCAATTGGGGAAATTGAGACGAATTGAGAGTATTTACGATAAAACTTCAAATCTGAAATTAGTTTATGAGTCTTGCTTAGAAGTATTATCAAATATTTTTTTAAAAGAATTTTATATTTTTAAAGATAAATACAACGCCAAACCTCCAGGTGGGGAAGGATTTTTTGCTCATTATGATGGAATTTTTGAGTGGATTGATGCAGATGGGAATAAAAGAAACGGATGGCATGAGTATGCTGATATGTTTGTAAATGTTTTAGTATCAATTGACCCCATGAATGCAGAAAATGGAGCATTAGAAGTTTCCAGAGAGCATAAGGGCTCCTTCTCAGAACTATTAAAAAATACTAAAGGTAATAATACTCCAGATTTAAAAAAATCGGTTGAGGATAGCTTAGATTTTCAAAAAATAATTATTAATTCTGGCGATGTTGTTCTCTTTAGCAATAAATGCCCTCATCGCTCAGGCAAAAATATTAGTAATTCAGATCGTAGAACTATTTATTACACTTTTAATCCTAAAGATCAAGGTGATAACTACTTGCAATATTTCTTAGATAAGAAACAGAGTAAGGATACTGGAAGTAAAAGCTTATCTGGTGAAATTTAAAAAGTTATCCTACTTGCTGAATTTTTAACCTATGAAAACATCAGAAAATTCTAAAAATTTTCCAGTATTATCTAACATAGACTCTCTTGCTGAATCAGTAATCGAAGTAAACAATATTGCCAAAAAAAATGGTCTGCATTTATGGTTAAGTTGGGGTGCTTTACTTGGTATAATCAGAGAAAAAAGGCTCTTGCCATGGAATAGTGATGCTGAATTAGAATGTCATTATCAAAATAATATTCACAAAAAATTAATAAATATGGTCGACGAGCTATCTATGAATGGATATAACGCCTACTATTATTCTACAAT
>JAYPLH010000223.1:0-3284 GCA_038365355.1 Fidelibacterota bacterium | reverse complement strand
TCTGCGTTGAAAAAGAGATTAGTGGAATATATCATTGGGGAGATGCTGAATTTGTAAGTAGGTATAAATTTGCCAAGATGATTTCAAAACATTATAACTTAGAAACAGATTTAATTATTCCAAAATCAACTGAAGAATTGGGACAGGTTGCCCCTAGACCTTTAAAATCGGGCTTATCATCAGATAGGATTGCTGAGGTGCTCGATATTAAACAACCATCTATAAATGAATGTTTAAATCAAATTGTATTAAAATAATATGAAGACTTTGATTGTCACACCAACATACAATGAAAAAAAGAATATAAAATCTTTTATTAAAACAGTTTTTAGGTATAACCCTGAAGCTCATTTATTAATCATTGATGATAATTCTCCTGATAAAACCAGTTTAGAAGTAATGAATCTTCAAAAGATATTCCCTAATCTCTTTCTGAAAACTAGGCCGCATAAGCAAGGTTTAGGGACAGCGTATATTGATGGATTTTCATGGGCGATTAAAAAGAATTATCACTTTATAGTACAAATGGATGCAGATTTATCTCATGATCCAAAAGATGTTGCAAGACTTGTAGATCATTTAAAAAATTATGATTTAGTAATTGGAAGTAGATATGTTGAAGGGGTCAGTGTGGTAAATTGGCCGATTCGAAGGCTAATGCTAAGCTATGGTGCAAATTTATACTCTAGATTAATAACTGGAATGCCAATAATTGATGGCACAGGTGGTTTCAAGGCATGGAAAGTTTCTTTATTGCAAAAGATCTCGTTATCGGAAGTCCAATCTCAAGGTTATTCTTTTCAAATTGAAATGAATTTTCGTTCTTGGAGGCTAGGAGCTAGGATAAAAGAAGAGTCAATTATTTTTTTTGATAGAACGGTGGGTGAGTCTAAAATGTCTAAAAACATTGTTTATGAAGCAATATTCATGGTATGGAGGCTTCGATTATGGAAAGTATTTAGATGGGTATAGACTTATAATGGATATTTCAGTATGCATTGTGAACTTAAATTCAATAAAACAACTTGAGAAATGTTTAAAAACTTTAAAATCTGGAATTTGGCCATTGTCTTATGAAGTGATCATTGTTGATAATTTTTCAAAAGATGGATCACAAAATTTTATTAAAAAAAATTTTAGTAATGTACGTTTAATCTCAAATCTCCGAAATCATGGTTATACATCAGAAATTAATAAAGCCATGAAAATTGGAGTGGGAAGGTATAAATTAATTTTAAATCCTGATTCAAGACTAATGCCGAAGTCCATAGTAACATTAGTCTCTTTCTTGAAAAAAACTACTGGTGTTGGAATAGTAGGTCCTTTAGTCTTAAACGAAGACGGCTCTTTCCAATGGTCGTGCAGAAGAGGAGTTGCTAGGCCTTTTGCAGTTTTTAGCTATTTTTTAGGAATTGCAAAGCTATTCCCTGATAATAAGATTTTTACAGGATATCATCTTAATCATTTAAATATAGATGATATAAATGAGGTCTCTGGCGTATCAGGATCATGTATGCTAATAGATCAGAATTTGATTGATGAAATTGGTTATTTTGATGAAAAATATTTTGCCTATCAAGAAGATTCTGATTATTGCCTTAGAGCAATGAATAATGGATGGAAAGTTTTTTACAATCCTAAAGCAGTAGTCATTCATAAAGGAGGATTTGGAGGGTCTAATTCAGTACCTTATAAATCTACCTTTGAATGGCATAGGTCATATATGATTTATTATTTTAAACATTTCAGCAAAGACTATGGAATTATTTTTAATACTATATATTCGATCGTTATGATTGGTAAATTGATATTTTCTGAAATATTTCTTTTGGTCCGTAGATAAATGATCCAAGATTCATATCTGGATTATGCTTTATTATTGATTTTAGTTAGTTCATTATTATCTATTTTACTAAGCTGGTTTAGTATTAAGATCGCTCCAGAAATTGGATTGATGGATATTCCTGGAAGTGCAGAACATAAAAGTCATTCAAACCCAATTCCTTTGACTGGTGGAATTGTTTTAATTGATTTGTTGATAATAATGCTTCTGCTTACGGGGCTATGGAAAGACCCAAAAATATGGGGGGTATTAGTCTCTGGAATAGTTATTTCAATTTTTGGTTTATTAGATGACTTTCTGAACTTATCTCCATTAAAGAAGTTTTTTGGACAAATATTAGCATCCGTTTTTTTAATTTATTTTGGAATCCAGGTTAATTTTTTTAGCTCTCCTGAATTTTTTTATCATACAAAATCAGAATTAGATCTTTGGCTTAATCTTTTATTTACGATTTTTTGGATCACAACTTTAACAAATGCCTTCAATTTTATTGATAGTATTGATGGGTTAGCTGTTGGGTTAAGTGGGCTGTCTACTGTTTTCTTTTTATTTATCTCAATAATATCTGGTCAGATTATTATTTTAAACTTTTGTTCAATTTTATTAGGCGCTTGTATCGGTCTTTATTTTTTTAATGCATATCCTGCTAGATTATTTTTAGGAGACTCAGGGGCTCAATCACTTGGCTTTTTCCTTGGTTCTATCGCTATAATTTTTGACCCCAACACAGGCAATCAGTCTTCAACGTGGTTTGTTCCCGTTTTATTTTTCTATGTCCCCTTATTTGATCTTTTGTTAGTTATTGTTTCAAGGATAAGAAGAAAAAAAAATATATATCAAGCTTCGCGCGATCATACCTTCCATAGACTTGAGCAAATGGGTTTTTCATCTCAGCGTGCTGTGTTATTAATGCATGGGGTGTCTTTAGCTATGAGCATGATAGGATATTTATGTTTAAATTTGTCCTCATTTAATGCTAATCTTATTTTTATTCTTACATTGCTTTTTGGCTTACTTTCACTGTTAAGATTAGATAAAAATTATTTTTAATTGTTATGTCATACTTTTATTTAAATTTTGAAAAATCGTTAAAGCCTCTTGATGATATTATTCAATCGCTAGAATCTAGAGGTAGTAATCTTTCTAAAGAGGAAACACATTCTCTTTCTGCTAAGAAATTGGAAAGAAAGAATATGATGGAAAATATTTATTCCAATTTGACTCGGTGGCAGCGTGTTCAACTAGCTCGTCATCCTAAACGACCCTATTCACTTGACTATATAAAATATTTTTCAAGTAATTTTATAGAACTGCATGGTGATCGATATTTTGGTGATGACCCCGCGGTGATATCTGGTGTTGGGTTTTTTGGTGATTATAAAGTAGCTTGGATAGGTCAACAAAAAGGTAAAAATACAAAAGAAAATCTTTTTAGGAATTT
>JAYPLH010000222.1:0-3311 GCA_038365355.1 Fidelibacterota bacterium | reverse complement strand
ACATAATCACATTTTTTGTAATCAAATTATCCTCTGTGATGCACATACAAGTATGTAAGGGGGTCAAAGATTTATTAAGTTCTTATGTATGAAAAAAATCAATAGAAATGCCTTCGCTGAAAAAATGATTCATAGATATCTTCTTGAAACATATTACTTAGATAAAAAAGAAAGAAAAAATTTAGTTCCTAAAAGACTGCAAAGTAAGATGTCTGACTTAAATCTCGTTGTTCCAGAAGACAGCAAGTCATTTGATGGTTATAGAGCAGATTTTTCTCTTTATTTCAAAGGAGATAAAAGATTATATCCAGTAGAAGTAAAGTGGAAGTCTTCTGACTTAAAAAAATCGAATCAACTTCAAGCTTTAGCTAACAACGATGGTTTTTTAGTTTCATTTGATGAGCCAACAATTGAGGGGATTGAGTATGCAGTAATCAATAAAGACCATTTTCAAAATTGGTTAATCAGAAGAGTAGAGCTTTTATTTGAGGAGTCTTTATCTGAAAAGGTCGAAATAAAGCAGGGATCAGGAAAGTGGATTGTTATCTTAAGAAGCAAACATGCTTTAAATAATTTTAGTAAGATGGAAGGTATGATGGGCAATACCTCCAAAAGATTTTGGGCTTTTAAAAATAGTCTTTTTGTAATGAAGAATCTTCTCAATCTTAAAAAAGGTGATGAAATGATATTTTTATTCATAAAAACAACTCACCCTGAGGGTAGTGCTATGATACCATCTTCCAATAATCAATTTGAATTATATAAGGCATGTTTCTCCAAAATTACTGAACCATACTATATGGAACTTGAAGGAGATAAGTCTACATTTTTTGAAGGCAATGATATGCCTGCTATTAGTGAAAGAAAATGGCCACATTTTTTCAATTTTGACATTTATGAAGAGCATAATTTTGAACCATCAGTTTTTGTTAAAAGAAGAAAGATGGAAAAAGACTTAAAAACTCGTATTGCTAATTCTGCAAATCAAGGTGGAGTTCTTGAAAGTATTACAGATTTACAGCTTCAAGAAATCAAGTCAATAGTAAGGACATCTAAGAAGTCAGAGTAACATAATATGAACTTTGAATCCTTTCTAAGTAATGACTCTAATCAAGGGGTAGACTTTAAGGGGAGAACCTTGCAAGATATTTGGAGTTATTCAGATGATGAAATCGAAAAGAAACATGATTTCATTCAAATGATTTTTCCTCTTAATCAACCGAGTAATTCGGTATTTCATGGAATTTACTTAGATGATAATAATGTTATCGAAGATCTTCAAAAAAATCCTATTGTGAATTCAAATATGTTAAAGTCAGCCAGCTGGTTTTTATCTTTTTTAGAACGAACAAATCATTGGAAGCAACCAAATAATCACAATCATTTACGAATCACCAGAGTTATTCAATCTTTAAGATTGTTAGTATCAGACAAGGAAGCAAATGCCTTTTATAATAGTGTTATGGCTTTATTATCCGAAAATAATCAGATAAATGCATTATCATTACAGTATTGGAAAAAAGCATAACGAAAATTTACAATAGACAAACCCCATTGATTGTTGCTATATTTTATTAATGGGATTTTTTAGCACATTTTCTGCAACATCTGCTGCAACCAAAATTGCAAATAAAATAGGTAAGGTATCGTCTACTTTTATAAACCTATTAATTACTAATAAAATTCCTATAAAAACTCATGACACCTTAAAAATAACAATGCTAATTCAGAGTAATTATAATTTCACTGCATTGATGCTTGTGCACAGTCAAAAAAGTCAAGATTTTAAAGAAAAATTACTTGGAAGTGTATCCTATAATGTATCAGAAATCGCTAAAGATTTTATAAATCCTGCAGTTGGAGATATAATAGAAGATTTACATGAAAATTTTGCACCTCATGGCAACTATGATGCAGTATGGAGACTTTGGTTAACTGAATGGAAACAAAATTTTAGCGATTTAACTGAAGTAAATTACGAGATTGAAGAAAACACATCTACTTTACTTATAGATTATCTTGATCAGCAATTTGATTTAAGCCCTACTCAAGCTAAAGATTTTAAAACTGTCATTTTTGAAATGTTAAAAAATGATAAATATGATGGATAAAACATGACAAAGAAAAAATCAAAAAACGAAAGAAGTCATGCTGAGAACGAAAAAATTACTTATGATTTTCTAAAATCTATTGATCCAAAACGAGCCAAAGAATACAAGCAAGAAAGAATCAGGATGAATAATTTGTTAGGGCAAGAGGGATATTTCAATAAAAAAGGATGCCTGATACCAATAATTGTAATTTTATCTTCTTTTATGTCTTTCATATACTTTTCATTTGTATTGTTATTTGTTTAAATTTTGATATATAAAAACTATAGAAATGTAGTTGAAATTGACTTTTTGTTCTCGAATGAGAATACTATTTGGGAGCAGGGGGTCGCAGGTTCAAATCCTGCCACCCCGACAAAATTTTAGTTTAGTATTAAAATTCAAAATTGATTTTACTCAAAATATTTATAAAATTTTTTTTCAATCAAGAAACGGAGATATAAAAATGAAAAAATTATCCATCGGGGCAGCAACTGGAATTGGTGTTGGAGTAGGTGTTGCAGTTGGTGTTGCTCTTAATGACTATGCAGTAGGGTTTGGCATAGGAATAGCTATTCTAATTGTAATAAAATTTGCGATTAAGTAAAATCAAATTGTTTATCTAAGCAAAAGATTATGTTTATAATGTAAAACATAACTTTATTAAAAATACTTATTCTAAGAAGACATTCAATCATTTATTTTACTTTCACAAAATTTGTAATATATTATTATTGAATTACAAAAAGGGAGGTAGTTTTGGTAAGAATATTAGTATTGACATTTATTTTACTCACAAATGTCTTTTCGCAGGAAGCAAGTGAAAATGTAGGAGTATGGAGTTTTTATGGTGGAATATCAAGCATGAGCGCATCTGTTGACTTAGATACTGATTATGACGAAAATAGAGAAATGGGCTTTAATTTAGGATTAATGAGATCAGTTTCAGATAAGTGGACTGTAGGTGTAGGATATTCACAAAGAGGATGGTCAGCTGATGCATATGATAATTTCTATGATGTATACTTTAAGGAAGAATGGGAACTTAGTGGAATTGAATTATGGGCTACTTATAATGTATTCCCTTTGGGTAATGGAACCTTTTTCTTTGGTCCTTCATTGCTAATGCTAAATGAGGCAGATTTTAAACAAGAGGTTGATGGTGAAACATATTCTGATGAAGTTGATATAGATGATAATGATTTCAGTATTATATTAGGA
>JAYPLH010000221.1:0-3351 GCA_038365355.1 Fidelibacterota bacterium | reverse complement strand
CAACTAATGTTGATGTAGATATTTATGATTTGGCGGGATATTTTATTAAGTCTTTCAAAGGAAAATCCATCCATAGTGGAATTCAAATCAAAGAATTTCAATGGGTGACATTAAATGTAAATCCAGGAGTGTATTTTGCGCATGTTTCTGCTGTAAATGACAATAATACTCAAACCAAGATTATAAAAATTGCTGTTGTTGATTAATGAAGTTTATTCACGTATCATTATTTAGTTTTTTTTGTTTTTTATTTGGAGAAGTTGAATACAATCATCCGGAATTTAATTGGCAAACATTCGAGACAGATCACTTTAAAATACATTTTTATGATGAAACTGAAATCTCTGCAAGAGAGGCTGCTTCAGTAGCTGAAAAAGTATATGATCCAATAACAAAATTTTATGATTTTTATCCAAAGGAAAAAACGCACATAATACTTACTGATCCAGATGATTATTCAAATGGTGCAGCGTATTACTACGATAATAAAATCAAAATATGGGCAACACCTCTTGACTTTGAATTGAGGGGAAGTCATAGATGGTTACAAAATGTAATTACACATGAATTTGCTCATATAGTTTCTCTTCAAAAAGCTATGAAAGCTGGAACTAAAATTCCAGGACTCTATCTTCAGTTTATGCAGTATGAGAAAGAAAAACGGCCTGACGTGCTGTATGGATTTCCCAACACCTTAATTAGTTATCCCATCCCAGGTACTGCAATCCCTCCTTGGCTAGCAGAAGGTACCGCCCAATACATGTACGAAAATGCAGATTGGGATACTTGGGATTCTCATAGAGATATGATTCTTAGAGATAGGGTCATCTTTGATAAAATGATGACATTTAACGAGATTAATACTTTTGGCAAAAAAGGTATTGGAAATGAATCCACATATAATACTGGTTTTGCTTTTGCTTCTTATATTGCCAATCGATTTGGGCCAGAATCTATAAAAGGTATATTTCAAGAATTATCGTCTCCATTTGAATTCTCAATTGATAATGCGATTTACAATACGTTCGATATTGGTGGGGTTGAATTATACAATGAATTTAAAGATCAATTAGAAACTAGGTATAAACGTTTAGTTGAACCCATTAGGTTATTGCCTATTAATGGAAAGATAATTAGAGGAGAGGGAACTACAAATATTCATCCTAAATGGAGCCCAGATGGAAAAAGCTTTATTTACTTATCAAACAAAAACAATGACTATTTTGGACAAACTACCTTATACCACTATGATATGGAGAAATTAGAAGAGAAGAAAATTAAGTCCGGTATCCATTCAGCTCCTACATGGCATTCAAATGGTAAAACTATTTTTTATTCCAAAAAGCCAAAATACCCAAACAAGAAAGGTTCAAAGTATTATGATATTTATTCTTTTAATTTAGAAACGGAAAAAGAAGAACGATTGACATTTGATAGTCGGGCATATAGTCCAGTGTTTATTTCTAAGGATAGCTCGATAGCCTTTATTTCTACCTATGATGGTGGACAAAATTTGAACTTATTCAATCTAAAAACAAAGAAGAGTAGACAAATTACGAAATTTGATGAAAGGCCAATGATTAGCCATCTTAATTATGATGAGTTATCCCATTCTTTGTACTTTGATATAACTTTTCACCATTTTAGAGAAATTTATAATTATAATTTTAACGATAGCGCAATAACTACTTTTAAAAATAATACCTTATATGACGAAAGAAATATGGCTTTAGATTCATTTTCTGGAGTCAAAATTTACTCTAGAGATAAAAGTGGAATATTTAATTTGTATATGATTGATGAAAAAAATGAATCGGAAGGATATATTTCAAACGTCACAGGCGGAGCCTTTATGCCAGATATATCAAATGATGGCAAAGTAATTTTTTCGCTTTTTCAGAATGGTGGTTATAAAATATCAATCTTAGACAAATCTGTTTTTATTAACGATAATTTTATTGGATATGATAAAAACTATTTTTTAAACAATAGAGGATTAGCCCCACCTATAACAAAAATAAATAATACCATTGCTAAAAAGTACGAAGACCAGTTTCCTAATATGTTTATTATGCCAAAGTTGATGTATGACTATGGTACATTGAAGCCTGGGTTTTATTTCCAATCAAGTGAAATTATTGATAGACTTTCATTGTTTGGAGAAGCTTCCATTAATAGTCTTAAAGATGTTGATTATATGTTTAGATTGGATTTCAGAAGATTTTACCAAACTGTGTTTTTTGAATCATATTACTTAACAAGAAATACTGCTGATAATAGTTTATACCAAAATGTTTATAAAATTGCGGATAATATTAAATTTAGACTTGTTCAATTTAGATTAGGGTTAAAACAGCCATTTTTTGGAAGTCAGTTTGAATATTCTCTTAGTCGACAATGGTACAGAGCTTTTATTCAACAGACAATTCAAACAAATGAATATGGTAGGTTAGATGCTGGTGCAGCATATGATTATTTTCGTGGTTGGGTTTTTAATACGAATTGGTCTCTGAATAGGGTTAAAAGAGGTGTGAACTCTTCAATAAACCCTTCAAGCGGATTTAAGATTTCTTCTAACATAGGCTTTGAAAAGAATGATTTTATCGAGGGGCTAAACCTATCTGATGCTGGAACTCTTCTTGAAGAATTTAGGCCAAATAATTTAATTCGCTTGGACCTGCACGGCAGATATCATTCAAAAGTTCCTTTTCTCAACTATATGAATCTATCTATTGGCGGTGAATTAGGATGGATTAGTAATAATGAAGCAGACTCATTTTTTCATTTTTATTTAGGAGGAATGCCTGGTATTAAAGGATATTCATTTTATTCAATCCAAGGCACAAAAAAAATATTTTTAGATTTTACTTTCAGGATTCCAATATTTTCTCAACGACATTATAAAATGGGTTGGGTTACTATTCAAAATAGTACCCTTGGATTAATCAATCAAATTGGAGATGCCTGGTATCCTGATAAACTATTATTAAAAAAATCAGTTGGAATTCAATGGCGCATTAATGGCTTTTCTTTTTATAACTTTCCTACTGCATTAGAGTTAGAATATCATCAACCATTAACAACTTTTAGTAGAATAATAAACAACGATAAAATAACTTATGGAGATAGAAGTAAAACCTATGTTAAAATATTATTTGATTTTTAAAATTTTGCTTTTTCAAAGTATTTTTATTAGTGCTCAAGATTCCACAGCGGAAAATAGGAGTTCTCAACCAAAGCAATTATCTCTCTTAAAAAAAGATACCCAGAAAACTATTTATCCAGGTAAACCTTTGATTATGTCTCTTGTGGTCCCTGGAGCAGGGCAGTTTTATAATCAATCTCCTATTT
>JAYPLH010000220.1:0-3360 GCA_038365355.1 Fidelibacterota bacterium | reverse complement strand
CAAGACTCAGATTTTGCACAGTTTGGTTGGAGATATTACGAAAGTGGTGATTATCTTGGTGCAAGAGATTGGTTTCAAGAAGCATTAAAAGAGGATTCTTCTTTTGCAGATGCTTATAATGGTGCAGGATGGAGTCTTGGGCATTTAGGTCAAGCTGATTCTGCTAAATATTATTTTAGTGAATGGATTGCTCGTTCCGATGAAGAAAATGATAATCTTTTTGATTATTACGCAGGTTTAGCATTTGCACACAATGCTTTAGGCAATGATCAGCAAGCTCTTTTAAACGCTCAGTCCAACTTTTTCGGTAAACAGGATGTTGTAAGTGGAGATGTTTGGTGTTTTTGTCACCGTAAAGATATCAACCAAATTGATGTACGTCTTATACAAGCTATCTCAGAATTTAGATTAGGTATGTTTGATGAATGTCTTGTAACTATTAATACTGCCTATACTGAATTAACAAAGCAACTCTCTGCAGCAAGTGATCCAAACCAGGTTAGTGGAGATTACCTTGACATTGACAATAGTGGAACATTTACATTGAATGATAAATTATATAATGGTGAATGGATTGACTCCACTCCTGATGGCCAATATAGTCCTGGTGAGGAAAGACTTTTTGATTCGTACCCACTATTTTATGATGTTACAACCGTGATGGGTAGATCATTCTTGGCAAATCATCTAGCTATTTTAGCAGTTCACACATCTAGCCAAAACGGTAAGAATAAACTAAGCTGCAACACTGATCGTTGTAATTAATTTATTTTTATTCAAGCTAAATTATTTCCATTCTAAATTTTTCTGAAATGTCCCATAGTAAATGGATGCAAAAGGCAATTCGCCTTGCTGAGATTGCTCGCTCAAAAGATGAAGTTCCAGTTGGAGCTTTAATTATAAAAAATGAAAAAATTATTGGGCAAGGCTATAATCAAAAAGAGCAGCTAAAGGATCCAACCGCGCATGCAGAAATTATTGCAATAACATCTGCAGCATCTACACTAAATGATTGGCGGTTAAACGAATGCTTAATGTATGTAACAAAGGAACCATGTGTAATGTGTTCAGGTGCTATTATAAATTCTCGAATTTCAACACTTATATTTGGGGCGTATGATAATGAAAAAGGATGTTGTGGATCTCTTTATACACTATGTGGAGATAGTCGATTAGAAAGTCAAACAACTGTTAGAGGAGGTATAGAGGAAGAGCAATGTTCAATACTTTTAAAAGATTATTTTAAAATGAAAAGGAAAAAAGTATAGCATATTCCTATTTGTATAGAATTTAAAGAGAAAAAATTTAATTTTTCTGAACTACAAAAGATTCAGCTTCTAATCTATTTTTTTTAATCTCACCTTTTACTTTTGCCACTCTTATTGCATTGCAGAAACCTTCCTCTGCATGAGAATCTCCGTGGTCATCAATATCAGTTCCTTTGACATCATAGGCAATATTATTAATTTGAATTGCTAAGCTACATCTTTTTTTATCTTTCATTCCAAAATTACACATTCCGCAAGATGCGAGAACCAAACCATTTATTTTTCCATCTTCAGTAATGGATGTCACAAAGTTTGCATCGGGGCTTATTGGTTTTTTCTTTGAAACATTGCAGGACCCACATCCAGCAAAACTAAAATTGATTATTGTGAAACAAAAAATTATAAATAAAGAAAAATACTTCATAACTAGCTCCTTTAGGAATTAAAAAGAAGATGGTTTAGATATATTATCTACTCCGTATCATCTGGAGAAATTATCTTGTAAATAATCGTAACAAAAATTGTGTTTTCTCTAAGGTGTTGTGATTGGGAAGTGGTTAAAATTTCAACGTTTTCATTACTATCCAGCCATGTTTGAATGGTTTCTTCTAATTCTTTACTGAGAGGTGCTAAACCAGTTTTAACTATCTCGAAAACTTTTACCTTCATTATATTTTCCTATTTTTAATAAACTTTAATCAATCATTACAAAAAGATATGGCTATTTTTGATTACTACAAAATCAATTATGAAGCCTTATTACATTCAATAAAAAGGTCCTAGAAAATAGATCAAGTAAGGTATATGCTATTACGATGATAAGGGCGTTTGTTTTTACGATCTTTTTGCTTTAAATATGAAATTATTAAATAGCTTGCGTACATATTTAAGAAAATTCTTGAAGGATCTAAGTGTTTGGTATATTGAGAGATACGGCTATCATGTAACAGATAAAAAATCTCTTTACGATTGGCAGATTAATCCAGATTATAAAACTAGATATAATCTGGGAACTAAGATTCCAAAAGATGCCAAAGACTATTTATACCCTACAAATCCAAAACTAATTCAGCTTAGAAAAGATTATCAAAAATTTTTAGGAAACAATTTTAAAAAAGGGTTATGGACTGAAAATTATTTAGGAGAAAAAGATTTAATTTATTTTAGGGGCGATAATCCATACGTTTATCAAACGAGGGGGAATCAACAAAGTCAGTTGGCGTATCTACTAACATATTTTTGGTTAAAGAGTAAACATAGTAAAGATTTGTCATCATTTAATGAAGAAGAGTCTTTTGGATTATTTAAATATATCATTGATAACAAAATTATTTCTCGAGATTTACTGGATTCGTTCAATGAAATATTATTTCTGAAAGAGCACTTTTTTAGTAATTATGATACCAATGTAAACATTCTAGAAATAGGTGCAGGCTATGGAAGATTAGCTAAGTGGCTTACTAGGAACACAAACTATATTGAGCACTATTATTGTATAGATGCAATAGCCGAATCAACTTTTATATCCGATTACTACTTAAAGTACTATAAAAAAATAAAAAATATAACAGTAGTTCCGATTCATAAAAGGAAAATATTTTTAGAAAATCAAAATATAAGCTTAGCAATAAATATTCATAGTTTTTCTGAAATGACGATTGATTTTATTAAGTTTTGGATAGAGGAAGTGATTAGTCTGAAGATACCATACCTTTTTATAGTTCCCAACGCCGGTCATCAATATAGAGGTGATTTAATTTCATTCGATAATAAAAATTTTGAAAGTATAATTGAAAGTAATGGCTATGAACTTGTAATCAAGCGCGATAAATACCTAGAACCTTATATTCAAAAGTATGGTCTAAATCCGACCATTTACTATCTTTACAAGAATCATAAATATATGGATACCGATTAAAAATCTTATAGTAATTCAGAAATTATACAATGTGAAGTGTAAACAAAAGTAAATGAAGTCTTAAACTAAAATAAAATGCGGAGAGAGAGGGATTCGAACCCCCGGTACCCTTTGGGTACACTGCATTTCGAGTGCAGCGCATTCAGCCAGACTCTGCCATCTCTCCAAATATTG
>JAYPLH010000219.1:0-3370 GCA_038365355.1 Fidelibacterota bacterium | reverse complement strand
AGCCTAGAATGGAGAAGCGAGGAGTTTTTAGCCTGGCTCTATAATGATTCTAATGCACCTAAAGATGTAGTTGTGAATGACCGTTGGGGTGGAGAAACAAGGTTCAAACACGGAGGATATTTTTCAACAGAATATGATCCTAATTCAGAAGCAATGAATGAAGAATTTTTAGAAAGAGGTTGGGAAGAATGTCGAGGTATTGGAAAATCATTTGGATATAATCGAAATGAAAAAGAAGAAGATTATAATACTTCTGAAGAATTAATAAAGTTATTAGTAGATGTTGTAAGCAGAGGCGGGAATTTGCTTTTAAATATTGGTCCTAAGGCAGATGGTTCGATACCAAGTATTATGTCAGATCGTTTGCTAGAAATAGGACAATGGTTGAAAATAAATGGTGAAGCAATCTATGAAACTATTCCAAATAGAATTTTCAACTCAGACAGCATTACATTCACTCTAGCAAAAGATCGAAAAACATTATTTGCTTTTATTGATCAAGTTCCAAAAAATAAGTTGGTAATTAAAAATGTAAATGCTGTAGGGAAAAACCGAATAGAGTGTTTTGGATCAAATAAGTCTTTGAGGTGGAAAAATAAGAATGAAGATTTAGTTATTTCAGTACCAGGGTCTTTTAGAAAAAGCCTTCGATATTCGCCCGTATATGTTTTAAAAATACCTGTGAGACCATACCTTGATGCGCCTGATGTTTTAATTAATGTAGAGGAAAACTTTGCAGAAATAAGTATTGGCCCAGATGACTTGAAAACTATTCACATGTATAAAGTTCTAGATTTAAAAACTAATACTGATACTTTTAAAAAATATGAAAATCCATTTAGAGTAATGGATTCTGGGATGTTAAATGTTTTTTCAACAAAAAAAAATCACTTACAAAGTAAAGTGGTTAGTTTGCCAATTAATATTTTAAAAAAAGAAAATGGAATTCATCGTTTGACCTTTATTGGAGAGTGGGAAAATTGTCAGCAAATGATAAAAGAAGAACCCACAGATCAGGGCATTTTTAATAATTTCGGTATTGATTTAGATAAAAAAAATAATTTTGGTCATACTTTTACGGGGTATATTGCAATTAACGAACAAGGTATGTATCATTTTGAAACCGTCTCTGATGATGGATCTAGATTATTGATTAATGATCAATTAGTTGTTGATAATGATGGTCTGCATAGTAATACTTCAAAATCAGGTTCATTATATTTAGATAAAAAAAAATACAAAATTGTAGTCGAATATTTTGAGAGAGGTGGACAGGAATCTTTAAAGGTTAATTGGAAAGGTCCAGGCTTTGAATGGCAAGCGATACCTTCTTATGTATTATTTCATAAAGATAATTAAATCTAAGAGAGTGAATTATGAGTAATAAGATAAATCGAAGAACTTTTATAAAAACCGCTGCGACTGCAGGAGGGGCAGCAGCGATACTCCCGCAAACTTTATTTTCTTCAGGAAAAAAAAAGAAAGTGAAAGTAGGATTTATTGGAACGGGACTTAGAGGTCAGTGGATGTTATGGCTGGCTTCAAAATACCATGAGGTTGAAATACCAGCCATATGTGACATTGATAATGGGATGATAGAAAATGCATTAAAAATTTTAAAGGATGGCGGTAAGCCAGTTCCTCATATATATAAAAATGGAGAAGAAGATTTCTTAAATATGTTGCGCAATGAAGAACTAGATGGTGTCTATATTGCTACACCATGGGAGTGGCATCATCCAATGGCTGTTGCGGCTATGAAGTCGGGGATACATGTTGGTACAGAAGTTCCAGCTGCTCTGACGGTAGACGAATGCTGGGACTTAGTGAATACTTCGGAAAAAACAGGAAAATTATGTATGATTATGGAGAATGTATGTTACCGTCGCGATGTAATGGCAATAGTAAATATGGTTCGTCAAAATATGTTTGGTGAGTTGCTTCATTGTCAAGGAGGATATCAACATGATTTAAGGCATGTGAAATTTAATGATGGTGTCAATCCATATGGAGGAGGAGTAGAGTTTGGAGAAAAAGGATATTCAGAAGCTAAGTGGAGAACGCAGCATTCTGTAGATCGCAATGGAGATCTTTACCCAACACATGGCCTAGGACCTGTAAGTCCTATGTTAAATTTAAATCGTGGAAATAGGATGCTCCATTTAACTTCCACGGCTACTCAAAGCAGAGGCTTACATAAATATATCGTTCAAAAAGGTGGAGAAGACCATCCGAATGCAGATATCAAATTTAAATGTGGCGATATAGTTACTACAGTAATCAAATGTGTGAATGGCCAAAGTATAGTTTTAAGCCATGATACAAATAATCCAAGACCTTATTCTTTAAATTTTAGAGTTCAAGGTACAAAAGGTATATGGCAGAAAGATGCAAGATCTATATATATACAAGGTGTAAGCGAAGAAGAACATCGTTGGGAAAACGAAGAAAAATACTTAGAGAAATATGATCACCCACTATGGAAAAAATTTGAAGATCAAGCTGCTGGATCTGGACATGGGGGGATGGACTTTTTTATTTTGAGAGCGTTTATTGAATCTGTAAAAGGAGCAGAACCAGTAATTGATGTATATGACGCAGTTAGTATGAGTGTTATCTCTCCATTAAGTGAAAAATCAATTCGTCTTGGGAGTGCTGCAGTAAAAATTCCAGATTTTACCCGAGGCAAGTGGAAAACAAATGACCCAATTTTTGGTTTAGATAATTACATGTAGATGATGTTAACAATCTTAGATTGGGGTATTATTGCCATCTTTTTTATGCTATCTCTAGGGATCGGTATATGGGCTTCAAAAAGAGCAGGTGAGGATACAAAATCTTTTTTCTTAGCAGGTAAAGATATGCCATGGTGGCTTTTAGGTATAAGTATGGTTGCCACCACATTTTCAACAGACACACCTAATCTTGTTACTGACTTAGTCAGACAGAATGGGGTTTCAGGTAATTGGGGGTGGTGGGCTTTTTTGTTAACAGGGATGCTTACTGTATTTATTTATGCGAAACTATGGCATAGATCAAATGTACTTACAGATATTGAATTTTACGAACTTAGATATAGCGGGAAAGCAGCCGCCTTTTTAAGAGGGTTTCGTGCTTTATATTTAGGGCTTGTTTTTAATGTTTTGGTTATGGGCGCTGTTAGTCTTGCAGCAGTCAAATTTGGGGAAATAGTTTTAGGGATACCTGGCTGGTTAACTCTAACAATTGCATGCTCTATTACTTTAATTTATTCTGTTTTAGGTGGTTTAAAAGCAGTGATTGTGACGGATTTTATTCAATTTATTTTTGCTATGGTCGGATCAATCTGGGCAACAATTTACATTCTTTCTCTTCCTGAAATAGGTGGATT
>JAYPLH010000218.1:0-3380 GCA_038365355.1 Fidelibacterota bacterium | reverse complement strand
ATAGGAAACCATATTTTCCAATACCATTTTAGATATAATAAACATCGAATTGCGCCTGAAGATCTTATGTAAGATCTTTGATTCCTATAAAGGTACACAGTATCTTGATTTTGGTAACCCTTTGGAAAAGTTCGTATTAATTCTTGAGAATGATTTGAATCTATAGATTGAAACTGAATTTTTTTTCCTGAATCCAAATTTTTATTCATAAATATGGCCAACCTATTACACAGCCCACATTCTCCATCTAAAAGCAAAATATCAGTGTTTTTATCAACCATTTAAGGATAAATAATTTAGTTAAGATGAAAATATAATTTTGTCATAATGAGAAAAATATGATTGGAATACTATATCAAAATTTAATTCAATAATAAAGTATTAAGATACAGACTTTATAAGCACACTTTTAACGTTTTAAATAAACAAAAAAAACCCCACAACGCAGGGCTTTTTAACTGTGATTGAAAATTATTCTACGGTGCTATTAACATTACTCTTATCTCATAGTAGGCATCGACATGGTACTGCCCATCATTAGTTGTAAACTCTATTACCAAAGTATGTGGACCAGGTTCTAAAGCTTTTGGTTCAGAAGGATTTACAGTTACAGGAGCTGACTCACACCCTAATCCTCCGCCTGGCGCCTGTCCATCTCCTATCACTTCACCATTTAAACTAAATTTGATTAAATCATATCCGGCTGATTGAGCTTCTCCATAACCAGAGAATTCTATATCTAAAGTAACAGGACTATCTCCTTCAATCTGAATATTTGCTGTCGCTGTACCCATTTGGGTATTTGGATTCTCACCATCACAATTTTGACTATCCTCTACCCTGAATTGCAAAGACTGCGATAACCAGTCATCTCCTTCCATTTGATCTGTGATATTCCATCCGTAATCAGTATTCTCTATGTTCCCATCCCAAAAACTAAGGACGCCTGTATTATTCGGATTGGATGTATTGGAACCAGCTACTAGACCTTCATCTGAAAGTTCCCACTCTAGACCATTTACAGGTACAACACTTGGAGGTGTTACCGTTATTTTTTTACTTTTAACGGAAGATGCACCATATTTATCCGATACAGTACAAGTGACAAAATATATGCCTTCAAAAAATGGTGCTGTCCAAATTGCGCTATCTCCAAAGGTCTCTAAAGTTCCACTAGAGCATTGCCAATTATAACTAAGTTCATCATTATTCTCATCGGTTGCTAAGCATTTAAGATATACTATCAAACCAGCTTTTACAGAATCAACATTAGCTGTGATTTCAGAGATTTCATTTCCTTGATTGTATAAATCCTCACAACTGAAGGAAAAGATAAATACTAGTGCAGAAATTGTAACTTTAATAAGACTCATAACACTTTTACATCTATTGTCGAAATTGTCGCCCCATCTCTGCTGTCCAAAACTTCACAAGATATGGAAAAATATCCAGTTTCATCCGGCGCAATCCAGATAGCTGTATCCTTCTCATTTGGACTACTGATGCTACCTAAAGTACAATCCCATAAATAAGTAAGCGATTTCTTGTCATCTTCATCAGATGCATTGCAAATTAAAAGAACAGAACCACCAGAAGCTATGGAATCGGGTATTGCAATTATACTTTCAATGATTGGAGGATTATTATTTCCTACACAGAAAAAATGAACAAAAGAAAAACAAAATATGAAAAATATATTTTTAGTTTTCATTAATAATGCACCTAAAAGGTTGATTTTTTACAATATCAGAACTTAAAGATACAAAACAAAATATTAAATAAAATGAGTATATACTTTTATTTTTATTTTAATTCCACTTTTAATTTTATCTATTGAACTGAAATCATAATAGGTAAATGGTCTGAAATATGTCTATTATTACTGAGTCTATCATCTATATGTCTGTAGGAAGTGACTTTCATATCTTTGACAAAGATATAGTCAATTCGACTATCCAATGGGTGCGTGGTATCAAACCCATTAAATGTTCCCCTGGGACCCTTTAATTTTGTTGAAGAAATTTCCAATGCATCTTGTAAATTATTTTTAAATATTTTTATAGGATCACTATCAGGATTTGAATTGAAATCACCCATAAGAACTACAGGCAGAGACTGAGTGTTGACTTCCTTAATTTTTTTAAGAACTAGCTCAGATGATTTTTTCCTTGCTATTTTACCAACATGAGCGTTAAAAACCCAGACCATTTTACCTGACATTTTCTTTTTAAATAATCCATAGGTACATATTCTTTCTAACGCAGCGTCCCACCCAACGGAAACTTGATCTGGAGTATTTGAGAGCCAAAAAGTAGAATTTTCTTTTACCTCGTACTGAGTTGTATCAAAATAAATAGCACAAAACTCCCCTTTACCTTTTCCATCATCTCTTCCTACACCAATATAATTATAATTTTTTAGGGTACTGTCTATCCACTCTACTTGATTTAACAGGCCTTCTTGAATACCAAAAATAGATGGATCGTAATCCATTAAAAGTCGACTTAACCTTTCCTTTCTTAGGCCCCATAAATTTTCTTTATCCCATTTGTTATCGTATCTGATATTGTAAGAGATAATGATATCTTGTGTTTTCACATTAATATCGGAATATACTTCATTCTTATCTTCACCAATGGTAAATGAAAATTCTGTTTCAATATTTCCTAAGAGATAAAGAATTGCACAGAAACCAAGTATACCCGAGACTACACCTATTAATAAACTTTTGGTTTCAATTTTCACAATAATCCTTTGCTCATTCTTTCTTACACAAATCTACCATTCTTTTCAAAAATAAGAAACCCCGCTAAATACGGGGTTTCTTTAATAGAAAATTGTAAAAATCCATTTAATTAGAACTAATAAAAAAATCCCAAGCTACTTTAGAAGAACCATTTTTTTCGTTGATTTAAAGGTACCAGCTTGAATCATATAAAAATACATCCCTGCAGGTACCAATTCGCCATTATTGTTCGTAGCATTCCAATTAATTTCATAAAACCCAGCAGCCTGCTCTACATTTATTAATGACTTTATACTTCTACCCATAAGATCATATATAGATATATTTACAAGTACATCTTTTGCTAGAGCATATTGAATTTTAGTCGAAGGATTAAACGGGTTTGGATAATTTTGACCTAAAGCAAATGCAAGTGGCAACATAGAACCATCTACAGATAATACATCACTGGCATCAAAAGAAATATTTCTCATTTCATTGGACATAAGTGTGTCGTGCCCATCGGTTACATGGACGACCCAGTCTGCTTGCAAGCTATTTCCTAACATCATGGTTATGAAATCAAGGATAGATTCATACGAGAGATCCAATTCATTGTCCATTAATACCGTGTCCAATAATACCTCTGAGTTTT
>JAYPLH010000217.1:0-3405 GCA_038365355.1 Fidelibacterota bacterium | reverse complement strand
TCTTTTTCGATGATATAGGCATCGTGACTTGGTAGCCACATTACATCAATAATGTGACCAAATAAATTCCCTGATTCATCTATGACCTTGTAACCTAAAATATTCTTACTAATCCAATTAATCTTTGAATCTAATGAAGTCTGAACAAATATTGTTTTACCAATAATTGTTTTAGCAGAATCCAACGAATCAAAACCTGAAAATTTAAATTTGCGTTTTTTACCGATTCCATTAATCATTTCAACACTGACTTTATTAAATTGATCAATAGAGGATCCTATCATTAATTTTTTTTTATTTATATACTTTTCAAAATATCTTGACAAGGGTTTTAAACATACGTTGCCTCTAAGGCCTGAAGTTTTTGTAACCTTTGCAATCGGATGGAATATTTTATCCAAATTAATCGATAACGTCTAATCTAGCTCTTTTACCGCCTTGTTTAGCATTAATTGCAAAAACAAGAGTACGGAGAGCTGATATATTTCTACCGCTTTTCCCAATTACTTTACCATAATCACCTTCTCCAACAGTTAATTCGTAAATCAGTCTTTGTTCTGTTTCCACAATATCAACTTTAACTTCATCAGGTTTATCTACCAATAGTTTGATTGCTTGCTCGATAAATTCTAACATAGCGTCCTCCACTTTCTAATTAACAATTAATATAAAATTCTTATTCTTCCTCTTCGGAGGAAACAGTAGCCTTTTCATTTTTATTAGTGTCAGCATCTGAATTTTCTTTTTTAAAAGAGCGGGCTTTAAGAACTTCTGCACGATTTAAGTTCCATTTTTGCATTTCTATCTCTAGCTGAGAATCATCTAATCCTTGGTTTATTAAATGCCACTTGTGAGCTATGCCTGCTCTTCTAAGTAATTTATGAGCAGCATCAGTAGTTTGTGCTCCGTCTTTTAACCAATGAATAATTCTTTCCTCATTTAATGAAAATGAATGTTCTACATTAATTGGATTATACCAACCAAGCTCCTCAATTGCTGCCCCGTCTCTACGACTTCTTGAGTCCATAACAACCATTCTATAAAAAGGCCTATTCCTTCTTCCAATACGTTTTAACCTAATTTTTGTAGCCAATATATCTCTCCTTAAGATTACTAATTTTAAAATGAAGGTAAACTGAATTTATTAAATTTATTCATTTTCTTCATCATCTTTTTCATTTGCGTAAATTGTTTTAAAAGGGCATTTACCTCTTGTACAGGACGACCGCTTCCTTTTGCTATTCTTAATCTACGACTACCATCAATAATATTTGGAGTTTTTCTTTCGGCTTTACTCATGGAGTTAATAATAGCTTCAGTCCAAATTATTTGTCTATCATCCATTTTTATATTTTTTAACACCTTTGTATTTTTTCTCGGTATCATATCTAGAATACTGCTCATTGGACCAATTTTTTTTATTTGTTGAATTTGTATTTTAAAATCATCAAAGTCAAATCTATTTGATTGCATCTTTTTATTTAGTTCAATAGCTTTTTTCTCATCAATAGCATTTTTAGCTTTTTCAACCAGAGATACTATATCTCCAAAACCTAAAATACGGTCAGCCATTCTTTTAGCATCAAAAACTTCCAAACCCTCAATTTTTTCAGAAGTACCTATAAACTTAATCGGGAAACCAGTAACATTACAAATTGATAAAGCTGCACCGCCCCTAGAATCCCCATCCATTTTAGTTAAGATATTTCCAGTTAATGGTATAGACTCATGAAATGCGATTGCAGATGTCACAGCATCCTGGCCCGACATTCCATCAGCAACATAAAGAGTTTCATCTGGTTTCACCGAATCTTTTATTTCTTGAATTTCGTACATCATTTTATCATCAAGATGAAGACGACCTGCGGTATCAATTATAACAGTGTCAATTTTCATTTGATGAGCGAATGATATCGCTTTTTTAGATAGAGAAATTGGATCTATTTCAATTTCTGAAAAAACTTTTACATTAATTTGATTGCCTATCTTTTGAAGTTGTTTAACTGCTGCTGGTCTGTACAAATCCGCGGCGACTAACAAGACTGATTTTCCTATTCCTTGAAGGTAATAAGCTAATTTTCCTGCCGTTGTAGTCTTTCCAACTCCTTGCAACCCTGCGAGAAGAATAACAGATGGCCTTTGCCCCAATAAAAGTCCATTTGATTTAATTCCAAATAAAGATATTAATTCATCGTGAATTATTTTAATGAATTGTTCTCCGGGCTTGACAGATTTAAAAACCTTAGTTCCTTGTGCCTGCTTTTCAATTTTAGAAATAAAAGATTTCACAACTTTAAAATTAACATCCGCATCTATGAGGGCTTTGCGCACGTCCCTTACAGTAGATTTTATATTATCATCGGTGATAATTCCAAATCCACGAATATCTTGGAGAATATTCTGAAATTTTTCTGTTATTTGATTAAACATGTTATATTAAAATTTTTAATATCAAAATTTAATCAAAACTTAGGGTATGAACACCAGAGTATTAATTCATATTATAGTCAAAAGTAATACCAAAATGTCTTGGATCACCATAACTTTTCCATAATTGGTCTGGATAATTTGGAGGAATCAAACCAAAGTAAAAACCTCTTGTAGTATACTTTTCGTCAAATACATTTCTTATCCATAACGTGATGTCAAATCTTTGAAATGATTGTCCTAAAGTAATGTTTGTAAGAGAATATTCTTCTGATTTGTTATTATGACTATCCGAGAAATAGTAGCTAGATTTGTAAGATGTGTTTGAAGCAAGAAAAATATCGCCTAAATCATAACGAAATCCAAAAGAGCATGTTAAATGAGGAGCCATAGCCGATTCTCTGCCACCGCCATATGAAATTCCATTGGATGTTTGATAAAAGAACTTTTCTACATAAGTATCTAAAAATCCAATTGAGGAAATTGTTTCAAAAGAAGATAAAAGCTTATAACGTAATTCACTTTCAAAACCTTTCAAAAACCCTTTTCCCGAGTTTGCCGTGTAAAAGTAAAAGCTATTTGGGTTACCTAAATCTTGCTGACTGGAAACAGAAACTTGTTGATCGGTTCTAAGACCATAAAATCCAGAGAAAGATATTATATATTTTTCTTTAATAGTCTTGAACCCGAATTCAAAGTTGTCAAGGAACTCAGGCCCATAGGGACGGTTGATAACATCTAAAAAAGGTTCCTGATTAGCACCGCCTGCTTTATAACCACGAGCATAGGATATAAATAAATTTTTAAAAAACATATGTTTATAAGATAATGCTATTCTGTACCCAAGCAGCGGATTTCTATCTTCTTTGCTTTGAACAAAATTTACTGTCGGAATATTAGTGTAATAATAATTGTCTATTGCCCTTCCTGTATATTCATAGGAATAGTCTTCTAATCTAAAGCTAAAATCTAGTTTAA
>JAYPLH010000216.1:1867-3408 GCA_038365355.1 Fidelibacterota bacterium | reverse complement strand
TGGTGAACCTGATAAAATAACACCTACCACACCATCTAATGAAGGCATATTGTTATATGGATGAATTTCACAATAAACATTCATTTCTCTCACTCTCCTTGCTATTAGCTGAGTATATTGAGATCCAAAATCCAGAATTAAAATCTTCTCTTGCATTTGCTTTATATTCGATAATTAGTTGTGTTGCAAAATTACGATTTTTTTGTTCATTCAATTAGTTATTGCATGATTTCATTTTATTGAAACAAATACGACTATTTGAAAATCAAGTATCTTTACTCTAGTGTTTTAATTGTCATAAGAGAACTCTATTATAACTTGATATTTTCGTCTGTTTACTTTTAATTCTTTTAGGCTATTACATTTATAAATGTACTAATCAAAAAAAAAATAAAGTTAAAGTGAAAATAATTCCTTGTAAATAAAAAAAGGGAGCTTTTGGCTCCCTTTTTTTATTATTTTATCCTATTATCGTATTAGGGTAACAGTGGTTATTGTTTTGTAAGTGTCTCCATTGAAGAATTTTCCTTCAACCATCACCACATATGTTCCAATTGGTAACTCATCCCCACTTACACTCCTTCCATCCCAGGTATTTTGCGCTCCACTCCAATTAATTATCAAAACTCCCCACCTATCAAATATAGAAACATCTACTGTCTCAAAATCTTCAGAAACAATAAAATACTCATCATTTATTCCGTCATTATTCGGCGAAAATGCATTTGGAATATATACTACTCCAGATGAGATTACTTCAAATGAATAATTATAAGTATCTATACATCCTGATTCTTGATCTTCTCCTTCTAACACAATTGTGTAACTTCCTATATCAAAATCATAAGTTAACTGATTATCATTATCCACAAGATCATCATTTATATACCAGTTAATAATATCCACATTCTCACTTTCTGCTTCTAATTCAAAGTCATGTGGATAATAAAATTCCGTTCCATCTAAATCAAAATATACATCTGGATTAGCAACATATATATCAATTGATTCTGAATTGTAACAAGAACCATCATAACCTTGAAGAGTATAAGTAGTTGTATCATTAACTGAAACAGTAATTTGATCACCTGTTTCTCCTGTACTCCAAAAGTATCCAGTCGCTCCGCTTGCATTCAAGGTTATTGTATCTCCTAAACAAACTAATGTATCTGCAGTAATAGCAACATCAGGAAGTCCTAACACAGTTATCATTGAAGTAACAGTTGATGTACATCCGTTGTCAGGGTTCTCAACAGAATACGATACCTGATAGTTCCCTTCCCCAACTGAAGGATCGAATAATACTTCTGGACCTATATTTATATCTGTCCCTTGCCAAACTCCTCCTGCTATATTAACATGTGAATCAATCGCATAGACTATATCGTCCTCACAAAAAACCGGTATAGATGTAATTTGTAAATCTAATGTATCTATGTTTTCTGTAATTAAAACGTTATCTGTTGATTGACATCCATTATCAGTGTCAGTTACTGTTAAAGTATAAGTTCCTGATTGATCTATAGATGGTGATAAAGTAG
>JAYPLH010000216.1:0-1767 GCA_038365355.1 Fidelibacterota bacterium | reverse complement strand
ATGTTGCTCCTGCCTCAGAAGTCGGTAATCCTGCATTTTGTGTAATGATTACATTATCACTCGCTGTACAGCCATTATCAGTATCAGTTACTGTTAAAGTATAAGTTCCTGATTGATCTATAGATGGTGATAAAGTAGCATCATCTGACACTATGTTTCCATCAGCTGTAGTCCATGAATAAGTTATATTAGCTCCTGTACTTGAACCGGTTCCATCTAAAACTAATGACGTTGTTGAACAAGTTAATTCTGATGTTGCTCCTGCCTCAGAATTAACACTACCATCAACTAATACTTGAACGCTATCTGTTGCCACACAACCTTGAGATGTTGTTCCTTCTAAATAATACCAAGTATCAACATTTGGAGAATCTGATTGATTCTGTAAAGATGGTGAAGCAAAAACAGTATTGTCTGATGACCAAGAATATGTGGCTGCTCCTGAACCGGTTAAATTTATCGTTTCTCCAATACAAATTGAAGTTTCATCAACTTGGGCATCAATAATTGCCAAACCAGAGTTGTTAGAAGCTGTCACCTCATATCTGCATTCATCTCCAGCCCATCCATCAATCATTAAATAGTAATTATCTCCAGGTGTTAAACCTGTAACCGAAACCGTGTTATTTCCTGGTGACATTGGGTTTTCACAATGTAACTCTGTAAAGTTTACATAATCGTTAGACGACAGCACAGAAAACTGAACACCATCACCTCCAGCACAGTTAGTTACTTCTACATCTAAAACTACATTTGTACTAGCAGCTTCGAATGTAACCCATGAATTATTATCAAGAGAGCCGCAGAACTCTGAAGCTAAATTTCCCGAATTGTTCTCTACAGAGTAACATGCATTTGTAAATCCAACATATCCGCTAAAGTCACAAATAAATGGGGTATTAACATCCAAAACATTTGATGCTACATTATCTCCATACATTGAGCCTGCATCAGAACCAAAAGTTAAGGTAACACTGTTTATCGATCCTGCTGGATCAAAAGACCCTTGATCGATACAAAGTCTCCATGTTCCATTTCCAACTTCTACGTTATTATTGATATCACAGAAACCGTCATCATAAGAGTCTGGTCTATATGAACCACTATAAGGTGAAGATGCTAAGGGATCATCGATTACAATTGAGTTATTATCCAAGGTAGTTCCTGAGTAATTTGCTCCAGAAACTCTCCAACTGTTTATTAGGGTGTAAACAGCTCCTGAAGGAGTTTCTAAATTCACATCGAACGAACTAATATCAGGGTGAGTAATATCAAAATCAATGCTTACCAAACCTAAATCGTGATCAAGAACGTTTGGTAAACCAGTAACAACAATATCCATGCAAGCATCAGATCCAGCAGGGATAGGAACTGTTACGGAATTAGTAAATGATTGCGCCTGAACTTTAGCAGATACAACAACCAAAATTAAAAGTAATATTATCTTTTTCATGGTTTATCTACTTTAGTGATCTTTTGTAGTTAAACACTCTATTGGCTCTTGCTTTTACCTTTCTCGAGAATTCTGGATTGAAAGTCAAAGCCAAAGCTATCAACATTTGAACATCATCCTCTGATTCTACCAATTCTGCTGAAGAAAACAACTGTTTCTTGATAGACTCCTCTAAATCATTATGATTTTTTTTCTCTACTTCTGTTAGATCCAGGTTAGAGTTAATTAGATAAGAATCAATATCCTCAGCTAATTCGGTATACCTTGATTGAAAATCTACTTTTTTATGATCCTGTGAATATCCATAAACAGAT
>JAYPLH010000215.1:0-3414 GCA_038365355.1 Fidelibacterota bacterium | reverse complement strand
TCTTTGAAGATATCTTTTTTGAAACATCTTCAAAGAACTTATCTTTTGATTCTAAAGGCAATGTAACATTCGCATATTTAATATAAACCTTGACCTTTTTACCCCAAGCATTCCAAGCTCTGACTAAAGCTCCATATTCATGGTCTGTCATAAGGATTTCATCGCCAGGTTTTAAATCTAAATTATAAATAATATTGGATACAGCTGTGGTAGGGTTTTGGAAAAACAATACTTCATCCTGACCACACCCTAAAAATTTAGATAAAGATTCTCTAGATTTTTTCAAAGCGTAATACAATTCTTCAGTAAAAAATTGTACTGGCTGTTTTTCTAATTTAAACTGCCAATTTTGATAATCTTCAAAGATAACTTTTGGGCAAGCACCAAATGAACCGTGATTTAGATACGTAATATCTTCTTCAAGTAAGAAAAGTTTTTTATTTTCATTCATCTCGCAATAGGTTAAATAATATTTAAAAAATAAGAAACATTAATATGGTAAAGGTTTAAAGAATTTGTATAATTTGAAAAATATATAAATATGAATGAAACCTAAGAATTCAAATCCAAGAATATACCAGGGCCAATCTCCAACAATCATTGGATTTTTCACTAACGGCCTCTCTGCTAAGTACATGTAATTAGCATCTAATACATAATTAGATAAACCAACAAATACTAATAAAAACTGAAGTAAAATAAATGCATCCATCCAAGATTTATCTTGGATCCGATATCCTAATGCAACAGCAAAAATTATAGGTGTAAGAATTATACCTGTATGACTAGCATAATACTCGAAAATCATAAAATCGGTTCTACCATGATTTAGTTGAGGTGTAAGCAAAGCGTGTAATGCGCCCGGAGATCCAATTAATGCTAAAAATTGAAACCCTATTTTATTCGGCTTTATAAGGATAATACCTGCTAATATTCTAGCAATACCGCAAAGATGAATAGGTAAAGATGCAGAAACAGACCAAAGGCCTAAATCATAAAGGTGATAATGCCGTACCAATTCTAAAGAAAGCAAAAATGCTCCAAGGAATATCATAAGCAGTTTTCTACGATCTGGAGGTATTCTAATTGATAATTGAACTATTAAAATAGAAATTATGATTGAAATAATAATTCCTAACCACCAAAGATTAGAAAAAACCTTTATTATTTCAGGAACTACCATTTGATATCTTAAAACCTTCTGATTCGTTTTTTAAATATTATGGCTTGTTCTAGCATACTTGATATAAGGCTGTCGCTTATCGATTTCGGAAAGTGATAATTTGATATATCCTGAATATCTTTTTTGGTTTTGTTGTGATAATCTAAAGCAGGCTTTTGCAATGATATTTTAATATTATCTCTGTCTCCTTCCTTCCAATCCACATTAAATGTATTGAATAAGTTTTGAACAATAGTAATTTGATCTTTCTGGGTAAAGCCGATGGTTTTAAGACTTGTGAAAAATTTTCCCATAGCAATTTGTAGTCCAGTAAGATGTCCTGCTCTTGGCAGGTTTTTCCTATACTCATACTCTGATTCTAAATCTTTTTTTATTATTGTAAGTATATCAAACACAATGGATATGCCCTTATGCTTTGGAATTGGATCATTAAATTGTTTTGGTACTAATAATTCAGGATCCTGAATAATTATATTAATCCTGTCCAAGTAATTTTTTAACAACCCAGAATAAAAAGCTCTCATTTTTTGTGTGGTATTTAATCTATCTTTTTTTGAGAGCACCATAAAATAGGCACTATCTTTCAATGTCGATATTAAATCATTGATTAAATGATTATGATAATGATTATTTGAATCTACCTCTAAAAAGGATAGCTGCTGGACAGTATTATAATTATGAATAGGACTATTTTTATGAGAAATACAGGACCTGAGTTTTTCAATATTTTTTTCATAGGTGAGGTTAATATCTTTTAACACCGTATCTGGATCATACTTTGATCGAATTTGCTTCGTAGTCAATAAATTTTTCACAGAGGGCTAAATGTAGTTGAGGATTACAATTAAATGCAAGAATGCATAATGTCTTACTTAAGGAAAATAACCTTTTGATTTTTTATCATTTCACCATAGCGAAGCTGAGCAAAATACACACCAGAAGCATGGTCTTGTGCATACCATTTTACTTTGTATGTTCCTGGCAAAAATTCCTGCTTCAATAGAGTATCAACCACCCTGCCCTTTACATCATATATTAGTAGAAGAACCTTTTGTGAACCTGCTAAGGAATGAGGAATATCAAATTTGAACGTAGCTACGGGATTGAATGGGTTGGGATAAGCAGGATACAAAGATAATTTTTTAGGTAGAGGTGCATGATTTATTGCATAGCCTCCTTTTTGTACGCTATTTTGATTTTTAAATGTATACAATAACTTCCCTTGCGATATAGAACCGATGTCTATTTTGATTGTATCATTCATCAACAATCCTGACCGTGCAAATTCAATTATAGAATAACCTTTTTGTGAGAAATGGCTGTTAAGATATAGCTCATTTGTTTTGTTTGCAGGTAACTGAAAAGTAGGAGGGGTTCTTCCGCTATCATAAACAAATTGAATTTGGCCACACAATGTACTGTCGTTTATTGGAATAGAAAGAAATTTATTTGACTGAACAATATTCACAATGCTTCCAAAAGAAGCAGAATCATCCACTATTTCTCCAAAGTTGCTCTGAAACCATGACCAGATTTGTACAAATGCCATTCCGTCTTCTATATTGAATTTTGAATCTGGAAATGATATGAGGTGGGGGACTGTTCCTTCAAAAGGGCCAAGCTCATAACTGTAATTCTTTGCCTCCCAATTTTCTACTAAATCCCACATGTCATTATATGATATCTTTCCGTCAAGGTCATAGTCCCCTAAAATAGGTGTCCGATAAGTATATGCAATATCAACCGTTGTAAGACTCGACTGATCCTCTAGATATGGGAAGTCAATCGAAATCGAATCATAACTCGCAAAAGGAGGTTCAAGAGTTATTTGAAGATAATCATCTGTTAATATTGAAGAAAACTGAACTGTATCCATCGCGGACGAAGAGACGGTAAAAGCAACTGAGTCTAATTTTTCATTAAATCGGAAAGTAATAGGATTACTTTCCATCAATACAATGAATGAATCTATAGGAACTGAAATCGAATCAATACTTGGAGGTAGCATATCATTTAAATCCAATTGACCAGTAAAAGTTATGCCTGAAAAAGGTATCCCAGCGTCATCATAAAGAAAAAGACTATCGGAGGGACTTAAAATTATCTTCTCACCTCCTTCCGGTGTTCCATTATACTCTAGGTTTATCCGAATACTATCCTCCCCACCATTTAAAAAATTACTATTCGTATTGGATACACTTGTAACAAAGCATGAATCAACATTGCTACCC
>JAYPLH010000214.1:1629-3422 GCA_038365355.1 Fidelibacterota bacterium | reverse complement strand
CTTCTTTTCCTTAATTCTTCTACATCATATTCTTCCATAAGACATATTTTTTTGAACTGGTTTTTTATTTTGCAATGTTTAAACTCCCCACAATTTTTCTTCCATGGTATTCATTACAATTAAAAACTTTATGAATTTTATCAAAATTTTTTTCAGTTATTCCTCCAGCAAGTATAATATTTAATTTGCCTTTGAAATGTTTAAGTATTTTCAATAACATAATTTTGTTATTTAAAACAAATGTACTCTCCCCTGATGTTAAAACACTAGAGACTCCCTTACATTTCACTAATTTCTCCATCTCAACAAAAATATTATGAGTTTGGTCAATTGCTTTATGAAAAGTAATTTTCATTGGATATGAAATTTTCATAAGCCTATTTAATGAAACTAAGTCAACCATCTTCTTATTATCTAAACATCCCAATACTACTTCTTCAACTCCTTGCTTTTTACAAAAACTGATATCTGATTCCATCTGAGAAATTTCTTTTTGACTATAGACAAAATTTCCTGGTCTAGGGCGAATCATAATTTTGACTGGAATAGTTATTACTTTTAAAACCGATGTAATTGTCTTCCTCTCTGGTGTAAGGCCATCTTCATGTAAAGATGAACATAATTCAATTCTATCTGCTCCCATAAGGTTTGCCTGAATAGCTTCTTCGCATCCTTCTACACACGCTTCTTTTAAAACATCCATATTTTTATTAATCACTATGAATAATTATTAAGGTTTTTATTTTTATCATTAATTATTAAAAATATAGAGAAAAATATGACCACTGAACCAGTAACAAAATGGAATGTTAAAGAATTATTGAATAATATCATACCCGCTATGATGGAAAATGGTACTTGGACATAACTTGTAGAAGCAGCTTTTCCTGCAGGCAAAATTTTATAACCGAATGTTAAAAATAATTGTCCCAGTTGAGTAAAAACTCCCACAAAAAAAATGTATATCCAACACAAAAATGAAGGCATGGTCCAAGTTGAGAACATAAACGGTAAACTGATTAAAACGGAAAACAATGGAAAATAGAACATAATTGTATAGGGAGACTCACCCAATTTTGATGCTTTCCTAACAAGAACATAAGCAGCACCCGTTAAGCAAGCTCCAATCAATGCTATGCTCAAGTCTTCTATCAGGATAGATTCATTGGATAAAATAAATGGAAATTCAAAAATAGTATAAACTCCTGCAAGACCGAAAAAAATTGCGACTATTATATTTCGTGATAATTTCTCATTCAATAAAAACAAACCAAAAATTGCTGTAAAAACTGGATATAAATACTGGATCACTGTTGCTTCCGGAATCGAAATCCTTTGCAAAGATTCATACACAAAAAACAGAGCTATGCTTCCAGTAATTCCTCTCAAGAATAATACACCTCTAAAATTTCCCCAAATAGAAGCTTTATATTTTTTTATCAAATAATATGTAGTTAAGAGTGTAAATACACCTCTAAAAAAAACAATTTGGATAGTTTGGAGTTCATTTCCTGCAAGCTTGACAAAGATTGTCATAAGACAAAAAAAGAATGCACTGAAGACCATGTAAATGTAGCCAGTCATTTTATTAAACTGATTAATAAGGTAACCATTTATATTTTTTTTCTTATAACTTCAATCAGAGCATCAATAGTTTTGCATGCATTAATTTCTTCAGCGCTTGCAACTACGCAAAGATCTGCATTAACAACAATAGGTAGCTTGGTTTTTTTATCCAAACCTATTTCAGATAAATGATCTGAATATTTGAAGTAGATAGGAATATTCAAAGA
>JAYPLH010000214.1:0-1529 GCA_038365355.1 Fidelibacterota bacterium | reverse complement strand
AAGTAAAGTTCCGGACTCTAAAACAGTTGATATTTCTTTTGTATGCTCGGGTTTAATTAAACGATCTTTTCCTGCTACGACAACCAAAACCGGTGTAGTAATTTTTTCTAATTGCTCCAAGGAAATTTGAGGATACAAATCTTCTTTATAATTTTCTAATAATGTTTTTGTATTATTAAATTTATCGATTTCATCTATCCTTTTATAGGAATGATTAAATACTTTTAAATAAAAATTGGTATGCTGATCCGAGTTTTTTTGAAAACCTTCTGCATTTAAAAAATCATACTTATTATTGTCAAAATTAATTCCGCTTACATTATACAAAGACGCTATCGAGACCGCTTTTCTTATTTTTTCTGGATATTTTTCGCATATCCCAAGGGTTAATAAACCGCCCATGCTATGTCCAACTAAATAAAAAGAATCTAAATTTAATTTTTCCGTCAACTTTATTACATCATTAGTCATATCATTCAGGTCATAATTAATAGACGGCAAAGAGGATCTGCCATGGCCTGGTAAATCAATTCCTATAATAAAAAACTGATCAGATAAAGAAGTCAAAAACCTTTTGTAAGCCTCAGTGAATGCTAATATACCATGTAAAAATACTAGAGGGGGATTGTTTTTATCTCCTAGTGTGTAATAAAACAATTCCATATTTGAAACGAATTCACTTTGCATCTTTGCGTTTGCAATTGGCCTAGTCATTTGATATGAGGCAATAGATGCACAACTATATAAAGAAACGATCGAGCTAAAAATGATTATTTTTCTTAAAATTGCTATAATTTTGTCCCCAACTAAAAAGTGTTGATCAAAATAAAAAAATATTAATCTCTATTTACGGTGTCCAAACTAAACGCAGGTAGACATATGGCAATGTATTCAGCACCTTCATTTGGAGTACTATATCGTATCCATTCTCCTGAACTTACAATTACTGCCTCTCCTTCTTTTATAAAAAGCGTTTCGGTTCTAGATTCAACTTTTAAAGTACCTCTCAAAACAATTGTATACTCATCAAACTGAGGTTTTTGACCTGGTTCCTTCCAACCAGTAGGCGAGCTCATTTTAGCAATGCTTATGGAATTAGTACCACTATTAACTCTACCTACATATTCTTCAATGACTTTTGGTTTATTGCCTGCAGACTCAATTATTGATGGTGAACTAATCTTTTTCATTTTATTATATCTTGTAGAGAATTCTAAAAATTACAATTTTGAATGGAGATAGGCTATTCCAATGAAAACAAATTGTAATGGAAGCCTACCCCAGGCAATTAAAGGTGAAGTGCCTAATGCGACACCATTGGTGCATGCAAGATATATGTTTGCAGGATAGACTAAAACAAGCAATAGAATCAAGCCATTTGCTGCAAGAAATCTCATTTTAGGATAAAGTAACATAAAACCTAATATTACTTCAGCAACTCCACTAATTAGCACTAACTCAAGTTTGTAAGGTAGAAAAGGTGGTACAATTTCTACATACCATTCTGGACGCCTAAAATGATCTATACC
>JAYPLH010000213.1:1053-3437 GCA_038365355.1 Fidelibacterota bacterium | reverse complement strand
TACTTATATTGTACCTATATCCACACATCTCATTTTGACCTAAAATTTCTCCAAAACCACCAAAATTATTTTTACTCAAATTATATTGAATAACAACTCTTTTACATCCCCAGTCAATGTGTGCTCCAAATGAATCTTGTGGGCCATAAGCATTTTCAAAAATATTATTTTGTATTGTGGTATCATTACATGTGTAAGTCCACATACCACTTCCTCTATTCCACATTCTACTGTCTGTGCTAGCTCCTGTGCCATTAAAGTGAGAATTTTCAACCAATACATCTTTACACCTGGCTAAAACAATCCCCGAACCACCAGTATTAGTAAATTTTGAATTGGTAATTTTTATATTTCTATGATAAAAATCTTCATTGGCAGGTGACATCCTATTAACAATATGAATCCCATAATGGCCAGTTAGTGAAATCTCTACATTATCGATTTCAATGTTATCATAATAATTTATCTGTGAATTATTGTATGATTCAAACCTAATTCCATAACCCTGATGCTTTTTAGAATTGTCAGATGGTGTTGGATATATATCTGAAATAATTAAGTTTTTAATAGAAATGTTAGAAATATTTCTTCCATCACCATACCTTAAAACAAGTAAGCCGTATCTTTCATCCTCACCAGATCTTTCAGAATCATTCATTAATTTTGTTTCTCCATTTGATAATTTATGTGATGCTTGATTCGTTAATTGTAAACCATCTATATTGATATTTTCTACATTCTCTAAAAAAATACTCGCTTGATAGCCATTTCCATCAATTTTAGGCTTCGTACCAGTTCCGTAATTGCTTATCTCAATTTTATTAGAATTATCACCGGAACCTAAAAGTTTGAAATAACCTCTCCATGTATCTCCACTTTTGAACATTATCTTGTCTCCAGCTTTATATGTAATGCTATTTATTTTACCAAGATTTTTGAATGGCTTATCTTCACTTTTACCGTCATTACTGTCATTTCCAGTTGAAAAACTTATATAATAGGTTGTGTTTCCTGGTGAGGTAGATGAGGAAAAATCGTTAGGATCAGTAGTTTCACCCGAACTACTATTTCCTCCGCTATTGTTTCCTCCATTATTATTGTTGTTTCCACCAGTGTTATTTCCAGTATTATTTGAATCACCGCTGTCAGATCCAGTGTCAGATGAACATGCTATAGATAAAACTGTAAATATTATTAAAATTATATTGTTGAATTTCATTATAATCTAATCTAATTAAAATATTATGAAATTAAAAGCAATAGTTTTCTCATTAGTTATCTTAAAGCCTTCATTTTTTAACTATGGATAATTTATTTAACGTCAGTTCACTAAATTTATGTAGATGAATTTAATTAGTAGGATGCTTAAGTTGTTAATTACTTTTTTTTTAGCACTATGTATTATCTCTTGCGAAAAAAATCTTAGTCCTAATATAGTTTTAATAATGGTAGATGATTTAAATGATTATACTGAGGTTTTTAATGGTCATCCTCAGGCCAAAACCCCTAATATTAAAAAACTTGCAAACTCTGGTATTTCTTTCTTAAAAGCCTACACTAATGACCCAATGTGTGGTCCCTCGAGGGCTAGTATGATCATGGGTGTTTATCCACATAATTCTTCAAATTTTTGGCAAGAATCTTGGCTTAAAAATGAAGTGCTTGCAAATACAAAAACAATGATGGAGAAATTTAAAGAAAATGGATATAATGTTGTTGGTAGTGGAAAGATTTTACATCACTTTACTGACAGTGTTTGGACGGAATTTGCAAATAAAACAGATTTTGGTCCTGTTGCATATAAAGGTGATCATGAGAATGGAAAAAAAGGAATATCACATCCAGATGTTCCAGCACCATTTCGTACTGAAAGAATGGTTGGTTGCTGTAATATGAACGGAGGTCAAATTGATGGCTCATTTGGACCATTAAAAAACGTTAATAATCTCAAAATGGATGGAGAACAACTTTCATGGGCATATGGGGGATCTAGGGGTTACAAAGAATTTAAATACAATAGTGAAGATGACAGAGATTTAACACCAGATGAGATCAATGCTCAGTGGGCTGAGGATAAACTCAGTGAATTAGCTAGTTCAGACAATAAAGAACCATTTTTTTTAGCTGTTGGTTTTGTTAGACCTCACACACCACTTATAGCTCCCCAAAAATATTTTGATCTTTATCCGCTTGAGGATATTCAGTTAGCTAATATTTTGGAAAATGATAAAGAAGATACTTTTAGAAATTATACTACAGACTATGATACTAATTTAAAGGATTTAGAAGTTAAAAGTTCATCTTTAACTCATAAACAACTTAAAAAAAGATGGATAGAGATGTATGAAAAACTTCAAAATTCATATCAGGATTCTAATGAGGGT
>JAYPLH010000213.1:399-1043 GCA_038365355.1 Fidelibacterota bacterium | reverse complement strand
AAACAAAAGAGAGAAGAACAAGATCAATTGAATCATACGTCAACCTAATGAAATCGTACAAAGACCCTCATGAAGCATTGAGTAAATATACCCAGGCATATTTAGCATGTGTTTCAGCTGTTGATGACAATATTGGTCAAGTGATAAGTGCAATAGATAATAGTGAATTAAAAGATAATACTATCATTGTTTTAGTCAGCGATCATGGTTGGACTATGGGAGAAAAAGATCATGTATATAAAAATTCATTATGGGAGGAAAGCACTAGAGTTCCTCTCATAATAAGAGCTCCAAATGCGATTAGTGGATCACAAGTCAATCACCCTGTTTCATTGATTGATATTTATCCAACTCTTTTAGAATTAGCAGGGTTGGACACTGAAACTAAGAAAAATGATAAAGGAAAATCATTAGATGGGTATAGTTTGGTTCCTTTTTTAAAGGATCCTGAAACTAAAGACTGGGATGGTCCAGAGGCAGCATTAACTGTTGTTTATTCATCGGATAATAATAAAAATAAACCTGCAAATCATCATTATTCAATTAGGACAAAAGATTGGAGATATATAATTTATGACTCAGGTAAAGAAGAATTATATCACAACGCAGAGGATCCGAAAGAGTGGAATAATTTAGTATTTAAC
>JAYPLH010000213.1:0-259 GCA_038365355.1 Fidelibacterota bacterium | reverse complement strand
TCCAAAGAGAGATGAAATGGTTGAAATACTAAAAGAAATGACATATCCAATGGTTCCAAATGGGCTAAAAAAATAACTATGAAAAATAAATATTTAATTCTTTTACTCTTAACTTTTCTAGCATGTGAAAATAGTATTGAAAAACCACCAAATATTGTATTAATAATGATGGATGACATGAATGATTATCCTGAAATATTTAATGGTCATCCTCAGGCGAAAACCCCTAATATTAAAAAACTTGCAAACTCTGGTATTT
>JAYPLH010000016.1:0-20115 GCA_038365355.1 Fidelibacterota bacterium | reverse complement strand
ATCATATTAATGACTTTTTTTAGATAAAATTATTTTTGCTATTGACGAAGTTTTCTTTTTAGTAAAAATCCGTTTAGTACAAACAATGTATAAATGAAAACAATCTGTATTGCTATAACCATCCAATCAATATGGCCCGTGGATGTAAAGCTTTGGTAACATTGCTGTGAAAAAGATATTGGGTTGTATTTTAGAATGGACTCCATAAAAGAGGGGAAGAAAGAAAATTCAATTAAAAAACCACTACCAAAAATCATAAAAAAAATGACTGCAAAGGACGATAAAATCATGGTTGTAATTGCATCAATAGAAACAGAAAGAAGTATATAAATGTTACCAACCAAAAATAAATAAATTACAAGGCAAAACATTAAAAAAAGAAAGTTTAAAAAATTAAATGAAATTGAAACAATTGAAGAATAAATAAGTATAGAAAAAAGGCACATTATTAATGCCTCTATTACAGCAACAAATAAGTTCCCAAACACTAATTGACTTTTGCTATAGGGAGCTAAAGCAATATTAAGCAGTACTTTTCTGTGCACTCTTAAATCAAAAATTTCCCTATATATTGTAGGGTATAAACCTAGAGAACCAATAATAAAGATTAATCCAGAAAACACCCAAATATCATAAGGAACTCCAGAGATACTGTACCTTATAATATTTTTCAGAGGTATACTTATCATTATGAATAATAAAATTGGCATGAAAAAAAATAAAAAAATACTTGGGACAAGTCTATTTCTCCAAAGCCACAATCTTCGTAATAAAAAAGCTTTAATCAATCTAATCCCTTTCCTGCAAATTCAGAATCTAATAAATCTCTTAGCCCTAATTTTTTTACATTCAAGTCTACCATCATATGTTCAGAGGCGACTTTAATTACATCGAAAAAAACAGTTCTAGTCCTTGCATAAAAATGAAAAATATTATCCAATCTATTTGGTGACACAACCGTAGGAATATTTTTTAGTTGTTGATAAAGTTTTTCATCTAAAGAATTAAATTCAATTTGAAATTGATGATAATCCATAGTACTCTTTAAAAGCTTATCAAGGTGGCCATCCATAAGAATTCTGCCTTCATGAAAAACTAAAATCCTATCATGTGCATTTTCTATTTCAGTTAAAGAATTACTAACATATATAACCGATTTTTCTCCTTTAATCTTTTTTAATAAATCCCAAGTTAATCTAATTGACTCAGCATCCATATATCCCGTTGGCTCATCAAGAATTAATATCTCTGGATCATGAATTAAGCTTCTAACTAGCATAGCTTTCTTTTGAATACCTCCAGAAACCTTTAAAGAAAACTCATTAAGGTAAGGTTCAAGCTGAAGGGCCTGGCAATATCGTTTAATCCGCTCATTACAAATTTTATTTGGGATTGAATATAGGTTTGCATTAAACCGAATATTTTGCTCAATAGTAAGCCATGGGTCTAAGTCATTTTCATACGGAACATATCCAATTAATTTTCTAGTCTCATTTCTTCTCTTTTCAATATCCAATCCATGAACAAATACCTGACCATAATCAGGATTTTCATATCCTGAAAGAAGTTTTAGCAAGATTGACTTCCCAGAGTCATTTACACCAACAATCGCAACAAGGCTCCCTCTTTCAACTCCAAAAGTTAATCCAGCAAGGATTGTCTTGTTTTCAATTAACTTGCCTACTTTTTTTAATGTTATACTAGCTTCCATATTGCTTATACCTAGTGCGCTTCAAGCCATGAATTACCCGAACCATAATCAACAACTACTGGTACAGATAATTTCATTGCATTCTCCATTTTACCCACTACTAAGTTTACAAGCAGGTCTTCTTCCCCTTGAGGGCATTCAAATATCAACTCATCATGAATTTGTAATATCATTTTTGATTTCATTGCATTTATTGTTAACTCCTCTTGGATAGCTATCATTGCAACCTTGATCATTTCTGCAGCAGAACCTTGAATCGGCATATTAATTGCCATTCTTTCTGCCGCTTTTTTCCGAATACCATTTTCAGAATCAATATCCCAAATAGATCTTTTTCTCCCAAATATTGTTTCAACATATTTATTTATTCTTGCACTATCAATTGTATCATTTATATAACTTTTTATGCCAGGGAATTGTTCAAAATATTTGCTAATAATTAAGGAAGCTTCTTTCCTAGGGATACTGAGCTCTTGGCTCAATCGAAAAGGACCGGCACCATACATTATACCAAAATTAACAATCTTAGCAGTTCTTCGCATTTCTGGAAGAACATTATCCATAGGAACATTAAATACACTAGAAGCTGTTTGAGAATGAATATCTTTGTTATTCACAAACGCATCTATCATTGAAGGATCTTTACTATAATGTGCCATAATTCTTAATTCTATTTGAGAATAATCAAAAGAAAATATTTTCCAATCTTTTTTTTCTGCGCGAAAAGCTTTTCTAATCTCCTTACCTTCCTCCCTTCTTATAGGAATATTTTGAAAATTAGGATTGGTACTTGAGAGCCTACCTGTTGCAGCAATTGTCTGGTTAAAAGTGGAATGAATTCTACCGGAATCTTTTGAAATTAATTTTTGTAATGAATCTAGATAGGTGTTTTTCAATTTAAAATATTTTCTATAGTCTAAAATTTGTTTAGGAAGTTCATGGGAAACTCCAAGCTGCTTCAATACAGTTTCTGCAGTGCTACGATTTTTTATTTTTGGCAAATCAAGTTCATCAAATAATATTGTAGCTAGCTGTTGAGTAGAATTAATATTGAATTCTTTTCCTGCTAAAGCATATATAGAGGAAATAATGATGTCTAGTTTCTCACCAATATCCTCAGACATTGTCTTTAATAAATTAATGTCTACAAATGTTCCCATAAATTCCATTTGAGTTAATACTTTAATCAAAGGTAGTTCGATTGTATTAAAATATGTAAATAATTCTTTTTCTTTTAATTTTTTTTTCAAAATTTTAGTTAATTGAAAAGTAAGATCTGTGCATTCTGATGCATAAAGAGAAACTTTTTCAAGAGGGACCTCACCCATATTAATTTGATTTTTTCCTTTTCCAATTAAATCTAAAATGGGTATCATTTCGAAATTAAGATATTCAATACTCAGTGTATCTAAAGAAATAGATTTTGCTGATGGATTAATCAAATGGGCAGCAACCATTGTGTCAAAAGATATTCCTTCAATATTTATTCCAAGTTTTTTTAAAACTAATGAACCATATTTAATATTTTGACCAGTTTTTAATATTGATTGATCTTCAAATAATTTGGTTAATTTATCAAGCACAACCTTTTCATCGTCTTCACCAAAATTATTTTTCTCTTTTCCAGGATATCTAAAGGGGACATAATATCCTTTATGTTCTTTAACAGAAAAACTTATACCAACAATCTCAGCTTCCATTGGTACAGTACTAGTTGTTTCTAAATCAAATGCTATTAGATCAGAATTGTGAAGGATGTTAATCATTTTACTTAAATCATCATTGTTTAAAACAATTTTATAATCTTTTTTAAAGTTTTGTTCATTTGTTGAATGACTAGCCTCTTCCCAATTTTTCAATTGCTTTAAAATAGCGTAAAACTCTAGCTCATTGAATTTCTTTGTACATTCAATCAAATCAATATTATTTTTTTCAAAGTCTAGCAAATTTACTTCCAACTCAAGATCTGTTAGTATGGTTACAAGTTTTTTACTGAGAATCGCATTTGAATGTCCTTCTTTTAAACCATTTTGAGCACGTTTATTTTTTACACTTTCTGCATTATCTAGAGCACCTTCAAGCGAACCATACTCCTTGATTAGTTTTACAGCTGTTTTTTCACCAATACCTGATACTCCAGGAACATTATCTGAGCTGTCACCCATTAAACCTAATAAATCAATAATTTTTTGAGGAGGGACTCCCCATCGTTCTTCTACTTTTTTTGAATCATAAATAATTGGGTCACGTGATTTTCGACTTCCTGGTGCATATAAAAAAACTTTTTCATTTATAAGTTGCATAAAATCCTTATCACCACTGACGATATAACTTAAAAGCCCGTGCTTTTCTGCTTCAGTTACTAAAGTTCCAATTATATCATCTGCTTCAAACCCTTTCTTCTTAATAATAGGAATTCTTAATGCATCTAAAGATTCCCAAAGATGTGGAAGTTGGTTTTGTAATTCAATCGGCATCTCTGGTCGATTTGCTTTGTACAAATCATACATTTCATGTCTGAAATTTTTTCCTTTTGAATCGAAAGCACATACCAAAAAATCAGGATCCTCTTTTCTAATTAACTTTAATATTTGATTTATAAAACCAAATAAAGCACTCGTGTCTAAACCATAAGATGTAATCAAAGGATTACGAATTAGAGCAAAGTGCGATCTATAGAGCAAAGCATACCCATCAATAATAAAAATTCGTTTGTTTAAATTTTTTTCCAAAATATTAAGTAAAAATTACATATGCTTAATGATCAGTACTACCCTCATTTAACTATAAAAAAAGCCCTGGAAAAACCAGGGCCTTTTTAGCATTCATTGGATGAAAACAGGATTTGATTACATCATTCCGCCCATTCCGCCCATTCCGCCCATTCCGCCCATTCCTGGATCAGCTGGCATAGGAGGCATTTTTTCATCTTCAGGTATTTCAGTAATGGCAGCTTCTGTTGTTAGAATCATACCAGCAATCGATGCCGCATTTTCAACAGCTACGCGAGCGACTTTTGCAGGATCAATAATTCCAGCTTCAAACATCTTAACATACTCATCCTTTCTAGCATCATAACCGCTATCGCCTTTTTTATCTCTAACATTTTGGACAACAATTGATGATTCAACACCAGCATTCCTTGCAATTTGTCTAATTGGCTCCTCTAATGCTCTTCGCATTATTTCAACGCCAACTTGTTGCTCATCATCAACTTTAACCTTATCAAGAGATGCGATGGATCTTAGAAGGGCAACTCCTCCACCAGGTACAATTCCCTCTTCTACTGCAGCTCTTGTAGCATGAAGTGCATCTTCTACGCGGGCCTTTTTCTCTTTCATCTCAACCTCTGTTGCTGCGCCAACATTAATTACTGCCACACCTCCAGATAATTTAGCCAAACGCTCTTGGAGCTTCTCTTTATCATAATCAGATGTTGTCTTCTCTACCTGTACTTTAATTTCGTTTATGCGTGCCTTAATAGCATCAGCGCTTCCACCTCCATCAACAATCGTTGTATTATCTTTATCAGAAACAACTCTTTTACATGTTCCTAAATAATCGATTGTTGCACTCTCAAGTTTATAACCTGCATCCTCTGAGATTACAGTTCCACCAGTCAAGACCGCAATATCTTCAAGCATTGCTTTTCTTCTATCACCAAACCCAGGAGCTTTTACAGCAAGTACCTTAAAAGTACCCCTTAATTTGTTTACAACTAAAGTTGCAAGAGCTTCACCTTCAATATCTTCAGCAATGATAACAACTGGCTTACCGGTCTGTACAACTTTTTCTAATAGAGGAAGTAAATCTTTCATGTTGCTAATCTTTTTATCATGGATTAGAACATATGGGTCTTCCATCTCTGCGTCCATTGATTCGGAATTAGTAACAAAATATGGTGATAAGTAGCCTCTATCGAATTGCATACCTTCTACTGTTTCTAAAAATGTTTCAGCAGTTTTAGATTCCTCAACAGTAATAACACCATCTTTACCTACTTTTTCCATTGCTTCAGCAATTTTATCGCCTACTTCTTTATCATCATTAGCAGAGATAGTAGCAACTTGTGCTATTTGTTGACTATCTGGTAGATCTTTAGATTGTTTTTTTATTGCATCTACTACAGCATCTCTTGCAGCATCAATACCTCTTTTAATAGACATTGGGTTTGCACCTGCCGTAACATTTTTTAAACCTTCATTAACAATAGACTGAGCTAAAACAGTAGCTGTAGTAGTACCGTCACCAGCAACATCCGATGTTTTTGAAGCTACTTCACGCACCATTTGTGCACCAACATTCTCAAGTTTATTTTCTAATTCTACCTCTTTTGCAACTGTTACTCCATCCTTAGTTACAGTAGGTGCTCCAAATTTTTTCTCGATAACAACATTTCGTCCTTTAGGTCCAAGTGTAACTTTAACTGCGTTTGCAAGTTTGTCTACACCAGACTTTAAAGCACCACGTGCGTCAAGAGAATATGAAACTTCTTTTGCCATTTTTAACTCCTTATAATACTGCTAAAATATCGCTTTCGCGCATGATTACATACTCTACACCATCAAAAGTGACTTCACTTCCGGAATATTTCCCATAAAGTACCTTATCACCTTTTTTAACGGTCATCTCTACTAAACTACCAGAATCACTTACCTTTCCGGGACCAGCAGCAACAACTAATCCTTGCTGAGGTTTCTCCTGAGCAGTGTCTGGTAAAATAATTCCACCCGCGGATTTATCTTCCGCAGGAGCTGGCTCAACAACAACACGGTCGGACAGCGGTTTAAGATTTAAACCCATTTTATAACTCCTTATAATTAATAATTATTTAAAATAAAAAATCGCAACAAAAGCGGCCGCGAATATACTAATAACAGATTAAAATCTATAGTAATTAACGCAGAAACTCTTACACTTACTTAACACAAAAAACATACCACAATAAAGAATATTTCATTTTGTAACACATATAAATCATTTCATGTCAAATTGACATATTGCTAGGTTCCAGTAGAGCCAAACCCTCCAGCGCCTCGACTGGTCGAAGATAATTCATCCACCAATTCAAAGCTTAATGGGCTGCCATCCATCGCAACAATTTGAAACAACCTTTGTCCGGCACTTATTGTATAATCTTCTTGTTTAATATTATCAACAGCTGCCATAATTTCTCCTCTATAACCAGCATCTATCAATCCAACGGAATTACATAACCTTATTGGCGTTTTAGAAATACTAGACCTCGGCATAAGGAGATATGGTCTTTTTTCTTTAGTTTCACATGAAATTCCTAAATTAATTAATTCAGTTTTTCCTCCCCCAATAATTTGCTCTTCAACAACAAACAAATCCAAACCTGCATCTCCGACATGAAATTGACCATGCTCTTCATACATCCTAGACACTAAATTGTTACGAGGTTTAATTTTTAAATGCATTTTCATATTCCTTTATAATTTGTTTTTTTAAAATTTTGATATGCTTAGGAGACGACCCACAGCAGAAACCGATTACGTGAGGATCGCATTTTAAAATATTTTCAATTCCTCGAATAAGTTTATTTTGACTTATAATATCAAAATATTCATTCGAATAATCCTTAACACCTAAATTTGGATATACGCCCCACATGCCATCCCAAAATTGATGAATATCTTTTATTGCATCAGTAGTTTTTGAAATCTCATTACAATTTAGGAGGAAGGTTTGAACAGAATATTGCTTTGCCAAAGAAAAAATATTTTCTAAGGTTGTACCATCCAAAATTATTTTTGAAGTTTTCATAATTACGCTCAACCAAATTGGCTTACTATATTCAGTTGCAAGAGAAAGAGCGATCTCTATTTCTTCTAGGTTTCCCATAGTTTCAAAAAGAATAATATCCACCCCAGCATCAACAAGCCAATCTAAAGTTTGCCTGTATACATCAAGAGCTATTTTGCGACCTGGAAAATTTTCAGGAGTATAGCAATCATCCAATGTTGTAATTGAGCCAGCAATCTTCACAACCCCATTTGATGCATTTTGAGCACATTTTACTCCAGAATACAAACTTTTTTTTGCCATTATTTTTGCTTTATTATTAGTATATCCAACTCTATTATATGTCCAACTAGTGCTTCGAAATGTATTGGTAGTTATATAATCAGCACCGGCATCAATATATTCACTGTGAATATTCTGTACTAAGTCTGGGTGCAGAATATTCGCATCCGCTGTCCACAATGGTAATTCTGTCTTCACGCCTCGGTTATTTAACTCAGTACCCATCGCACCATCCAACAAGAAGGGTATTTTCTTCATTTTCCTCCTAATTTGGTTGATATGAAATACAACGCTACTCCTATTAAAAAAATAACACAACCAATTAATGACTCACTCAATGCTCTTTGGAATGAATAGTGTAATATCCATCCATTCAATATCAAATAAAGTATTGGGGTAATTGGAAAGCCCACTACTTTATACGTTCTTTTTAGGTTTGGTTCGGTAATTCGAAGAACAAAAAGAGCTATAACACTAAAAATAGTTGTAATAATTAAAGATATTCCAGCATATAACAATACTTGCTCAAAAGTAGAAGTCAAAATAAAAATTATAGAAATGACTAATTGTATCCAGAATGATTTAATCGGAATACCACTCGCATTTTTTGAACTCAAAATTCCTAATATTTTATGATCCTCACCCATCGCATGCATAATTCTTGGACCTATGTATATGTAACTACTTACTGTTGATAGAAGTAATATTGAAATTCCAAGACTGATTAACTTCCCACCGAAATGACCAAAAATTTGTTTCCCAGCAATATATCCTACCTCAACTTTTCCAATCATTAAGTCTACAGGTGTTGTATAAAGAAAAATGTAATTAAGCAGAAGATATAGTACAGTCACAAACATAGTTGCAATGATCATCGATTTTGGAATATTAACTTTGGGTTTTTCTATCTCCCCTGCAATATAAACTGATGAATTCCATCCTGTATATGCGTAAGAAACCCATATAAGACTAATTGCAAACTCTGGACTTAGAATTATTTTGATATCTCCAGTAGCGGGGACTATAGATATTTGCTCATTGGTTTCTACGAAAAACCCAAAAATAATAAAAAAAAGTATCAACCCAATTTTTATTAAAGTAAAACTATCTTGGAATATTATACCCCAACGGATATTGGTCATATGCAAATAATGAATACTAATAATTACAATTAAAGCAATAATTTTAGGATCAATAAAGGGGATTAATGGTGACAAATAATTACCAAATGCGATAGATGCAAGGACTGAAGGTGCTGTAAATCCGACTGTTGCCGAGACAATACCTGCTGCAAATCCAATCGAAGGATGTATTATAACACTTAGTAAGTGATACTCACCCCCAGATCTTGGATATATTGTTGCGAGTTCACTATAAGATAATGCTCCGCATAAAGCTATAATTCCACCGATTACCCAAAGCATTATAAGTGGGAAAATTGATTGTATATCTACTAATTGATATCCAAGACTTGTAAAAACTCCAGTACCAATCATAGACGCTATTACAAAGGAAGCAGCCGTCCATACACTCAGGTGGCGTCTTTTTTTTGAAGCTACCAAATGTTAGGCATAGAAATAAATGTTATATGCAAGTAATAGCCATCCAATAATTAAGCAGAAACCTCCAATAGGAGTAATCGCACCAAACCACCTTAAATTAGTAAATACTAAAAGGAAAAGTGAACCCGAAAAAATAATAACACCTAAAGTCATAAAATATGCAGGTATAGAAACTAATTTTTCAGTTAAGTAGAAACTAGCCAATCCCATAAATAATAGACCTAGCGCATGATACATTTGGTAACGAACTGCAATTTCAAAGATTGCTAAGTCTTCTATTGACAACCTATTTTTCAGAGCATGTGCGCCAAAAGCACCCAACAAAACAGACAAGGCAGCAAACAAAGATCCAATAATAAGTAAGATTCTCATGTATTAAACTAAGACATCATTTATTTGATCGTCATATGACCTAGTCAAATTTTACTGATACTAATCTTGAGACACCTTTTTTCTCTTGAGTGACTCCATACATATAATCAGCAATTTCCATGGTAAGCTTGTTATGAGTGACAATAATGAACTGAGTTTCATCACAGAACTGGCTAAGAACACGAGTAAACTTGTGTATATTCACATCATCTAAAGGTGCATCGACTTCATCTAGAATACAATAAGGACTGGGCTTTACTTGATAGATTGCAAAGAGGAGAGAGATTGCAGTTAAAGCTTTTTCTCCGCTCGATAATAGCCGAAGAGATGTATTCCTTTTACCAGGAGGTTGTGCATCAATCGAGATATCAGCTTCTAGAGGATCAGGATCGCCTGTCAAGCTAAGAGAGGCATTGCCACCCTCAAAAAAAAGATTAAATAAAGTCTCAAAATTAGACTTTATCAATTCAAATGTTTCTTGAAATCGCTTTCTTGCGACTTTATCAATCTTACGAATTGTCTGTCTGAGGTTTTCCTCAGATTCTAATAAATCATCCCTTTGTGATGATAATAAATTAAAACGTTCTAATTCAGCTTCATATTCATCCTGTACAGCCATATTTACTGGTCCAATATTCTCTAGACTTTTTTGAATTTTTTCCAAATCTAACTCTATCTGTTCTTCCGTTCTGTCAATTACCATATTTTTTGGAACATTCGCACCATATCGATCATCAATGCGTTCCCGGACTAGTCTTATTTTTTGCTTTATTTCAGTAGCTTCAATCTCAGCATTTTTTAAATTTTCTAAAAGCTGTTCTCGATTTCGTTGTTCAGTAGATATTTTGGCTTGGATCACTTCAATATTTTGAAAAGTTTCTCTATATACATTTTGTTTTAAATCCAATAAAGATCTTTGTTTTTGGATTTCAGCATTGAGTTTATTGAGCTCGCTTTCATTAATAACAATCTGCTCATCTAACTCCTTTTTTTTATTCTTGATGTCCTTGATTTCTTTATCAATACTTTTCTGCCTTTCCTTCAACTCAACAGAAGTTTCATCCCCAGATGTCTGCTTAAATTTTAATTGATCTCTTCTTGATTCTAGTTCAATAAGTTTAATTCTAGTTTCTTGAACTGATTGTTGGCAATCATCTTTTTCTTGTCTTGAATTAAGCATTTCTCTGCTCAACATACTCACTTCTTTTTCAAAACGTTCTAAGCTTTTTTCTGCATTATTTATAGTAGGCTCAATTTTTTTTGCAGATTTTGATGCCGTTTTAATTTCAATAGCTATTTCAGATTCGTTATTCTTACCAGACTCGATCTGACTTTTGATTTGTTTCAACATTAGCTGACTTCTTACAAAGTCAGACTCTTTTTTTGAAGATAATTGATTGGCTCTTTCTAAGTTATCTTTGTTTCTCTGTAAGTCTAAAAGTAATTCATTTAAACTACTTTCAATAATTTTAGATTTTTTATCTAATTTGACTTGCTCGTTACTAAGCAAATCAATTTCATGTAGAATTAAATCAAGCTTCTCTTTTCTGCCTATAATATTTCCATGTTCTGAATGTTTCCTATGTTTTAAAACTAGATCATTTCCTGAAAAATTCCCAGCGAGATCTACAATATTATATCCGATCATTCTATGGTTGTTTAATTCTGAGTCTAATTGATCAATAATGAATAAATTACCTAGAATATAATCCGCTAGCGGTTTTAATTCTTTGCTAGTTTGAACTAATTCAGAAGCTCTTTTACTCTCTTTCCCAAGTTCTGGATTCCTTTTTAGGTCTCTCTTTAATTTTAAAGCTTCTTCAAGAGGTATGATAGTCAAATCTCCTGCATTAAACTCATTTGCTTTTTGCAATATCTTCATGGCAGTTGACCTATCCTTAGTAATTAAAGAATGTGATAAATCTCCCAAGCCAACTTCGAGTGCATCTCTATACTTTTCTTCCACATGAAACATATCTGCAACCGTTCCAAGTACTTGCGGAAACAAATTAGGATTTTCCAAAACATATTTCGTTCCGTGAGGAAAACCTTCTTTTGATTCAAGCAACTCTGAATAAAATTCTTTTTGACCTTTTAAGGATTTTTTTAAAGCTAAATTCGTATGCTTTTCTTCAGATATCGCAGAAAGTTCTTTACGAAGACTTTCAATTTTATCATCAATATCTACTAAACTATTTTTCAGATTTTTAATTATTTTATCGTTATCATCTTTTTCAACTTTTAAACTTTTTTCTAACTTGCTATATTTTTCTTTTTCTTCAATTAACCTGCTTAATTTAATTTTTAATTGTTCCTGCTCTTTTCGTTTTTCTTGAATAATCGCCAATGTTCTCTGATACAGCGAACTATCATCTGCTAATCTCCTTTTGAATTCCCATCTTTCATTTTGTACTGCGTCTAATTTGTTTACCTTTTCTTTATATTCTTTTTCAATTTTTAAAAAATCTTCTTTTTTGCTCTTATAAGTTTCTAAATGCTCATCAATTGCAGGTTCTAATTCAATCATTTCTTTTGCAAAGTCTAAACTAAGTTGTTTTATGCTCTCTATCTTTTTAAAGTTATTACTTTTTTCTCTTCCTAAACGTTCAACAGTTAAAATTGACCCTCTAGATTTTTCAGAAGAAACTAAGATATTGTTTCTAATATTCTCTCTTTTTTTATTTAAATCATCCATCAAAGAATGTAATTCATTCAAAGCATTTTCTTGAACCTTGTATTCTTCATTTAATTGATTTAATTCTTGTTCATGAATTGATGTTTCACTACTCTTAGATTTTCTTAGATGTTGATATTCCTCTATTCTCTGATGTAATGGTAATGCCTGTGATTGGAATCGATGAATTTGTAAAAATGCAAGTTCTAAATCATTCTTTTCTAAAGTTTCTGATAAAGAAGCATGCCTCTTATACCGTTTTAATTGTAATTCTAAATTTTTTACTTTCTGCTCAATTTCTGAAATTATATCCTTAATTCTTTCTAGATCATTTTTTGTGATTTCGAATTTTCTTAGAGTTGCTTTTTTTTGTGTTCTATATTTGTGAATCCCTGCTGCTTCTTCAAACATTTTTCTTCGATCGTCGGCCTTCTCTGAAAGAATTTGTTCGATCATTTTTAACTCGATAACAGAATAAGCATCCGCACCCATTCCAGTATCCACAAAAAGATCCATAATATCTTTTAATCTGCACTGGGTTTTGTTTAGATAATATTCTGATTCACCACTACGATATACTCTTCTAGCAATTTCTATATCATTATATTCAATTGGAAGTTTTCCTGCATTATTATGAACAGTCATAGCAACCTCACAGACACCAAGAGGTTTTGTATTTTCTGCACCATTAAAGATTACATCTTCCATTTTACCACTACGTAAAATGCTATACTTTTGCTCACCTAGGACCCATCTTATAGCATCTACAATATTAGTTTTTCCGCACCCGTTGGGTCCCACAACTGTGGTTATTCCTTGGCCAAGTTTCATGACTTCCTTATTGGCAAAGGATTTAAAGCCATGCATTTTTATTTCTGATATATACACAAAAAGTGGTTTGGATGCGTGAATTAATTTACTTGAAATCTGAGGAGAAATCCACCTCCTGTTTAATGAAAACCAATATTATGGAATTTTACAGGCCTTAGCTATTCATGAATGAAATGATGACAATCAATGTTCAAACAATCATCCTGAATTAAGAAAACATTTTTTTCATTATTTACTTTATAATTTGCCTTCGAAATTAAATTATTTTTCTTATCAAAATTAATAGAGACAACTCTGTCACCTTTTGGGCCAAAAACATAACTTACATATGCTTTTTCTATTTTTATGAACCTATAATGTGTAGCAATCTTCGATTTATTTCGTTGCCCTTTTAAAGTTTCAGGGACATTGGGAAAAATCAAACTAATCAAAAAAAAAGAAATAAGAATAATTTTCATCAAATAAATTACAAAAGTAATATGTACCGACAATACCTTAACCAGGTGGCCATCCAAATTTTCGACCGCCCATTAAATGTAAATGGATATGGTATACTGTCTGGCCTCCCCATTCATTGCAATTAAATACTGTTCTATATCCTTGCTCTGCTATACCCTCTCTTTTAGCTAATTTAGCTGCATTATAAATCAGATTCCCAACGAGATATTTATCATTTGACGTGAGGTCATTTAAGGTAGAAAAATGTAATTTGGGAATAAGTAAAATATGTACTGGAGCTTGTGGGTTAATATCTCGAAATGCAACGATATTTTTATTTTCATAAATAAGATCAGTTGCTATTTCTTTTTTTGCAATCTTACAAAAAAAACAATCTCCCATTTCAAATCCCTAATTCATTAAACAATGTAATTGAAGAGATAGCTGCCGTTTCTGCCCTGAGTCGTCTATTCCCAAGGTGAAAAAATGACACCCCTCTATTTTTCATTATATCTATTTCTGTTTTAGAGAAACCTCCTTCTGGACCAATAATTACATTAGAAGGATGTGTAAGAGTACTTTTATAACTAAAAAGAGTTAAATCTGCATTCAGATCGCATGCATAATATTTGCAACCTTCATTAGTATTTAATAGTGTATGCAAATCTTTTGGTCTATGAAGGATTGGAAAAAAACTGCGCCGACATTGTTTTGCTGCTGAAATTAAAATTTTATTACAACGATCTATATTAATTGATGTTTTAACTGATCGTTCCATTAGAATAGGATGGATTTCTTTTACGCCAAGCTCAGTTGCTTTCTCCAATAAAATTTCAAATCTATTTTTTTTAAATAATCCAGGAGAAATGTGAAGTGTATTTTGATTTTCGCCGAAATTTTTTAAAGTTTTCTTTATGCTTCCAGTTACAATTTTTGGTTTTATTTGTTCAATTAAACCGAAGTAGCCATGACTTTTTCCATCCACTAAAACAATTGTATCTCCTAGCTTTAGCCTTAATACTTTTGCAGCATGGTAAGATTCGTTTTCACAAAGGGAAAATATTTTATTTTGTATATTTTTTGGATTTACATAGAAAGCTTTTTCAGGAGTTTTCATGATGCGAATCTTCGATTAAAGGCTACATGAATTAGCATACCTGAATAATCGATTTTACCATCAGCTTTATATTTTAACGGAAGCATTTCGTAGCCTACCATGGGGGAAATAGTAGTTCGCCCATACATTTTAAATTCAACACCAATACCGGAAAACCCTCCTAATGTAAATTGAACATCAACATTATTCCATCTATCTTTAAAGGGACCTTCTTCAGCTCCATTTAATGTAAAAAGACCGCCGCCTCTTAATGCTATAAAGGGCGAAAAATTATTTTGTATTTTATCGACAAATGGATAATAATTACCTCCAACAAAAATTGGTAACATTATTAGACTAATCCCACCAATTGTTCTTGTAGTCCCATAGTATGGATCATACACCATTGATTCATTTGGATCTTTAATATCGTAGAATCTTAACTCAGCATTTACGGAAAAATTTTTTGAACTGTGCGGGATCTGTCCATTCAAAAAAAAACCTGAACCGCTTGATCCAATATCCAAGCCAAACCCATAATAGGCTGGTTCAAATTGTCCCCACAGAAATGAAATAAATAAACAACTACAAAATAATTTCATTTAATTTTCAGTTTCCAGCTGTTTTATTGATAGTAATTTTTCATCAAGACTATACTTTCCGGGGCCAAGAATAAAGATGACCAGGTATATAGTAAGATATATTAATGCAGATTCAGCACTTTCTCCATCAGCCAAGTGATAAGCACTGGCAAAAAACATTGTTAATATAACGAATAAAGATGAAAATCGAGTAAATATTCCAAAAAAAACCAACCACACCAATACACCTTCACTCAAAGCAGCTAGAAAACCAAAAAATATAAATCCAAAATCAATTCCTATTACTGACATTGCAGCTTTTCCAAGCCATTCCCAAGATGACGAACTACTAATTTTATTCAATCCATGATAATAAAACATATAGAAAGATGGAATAATACGAAGAATCAAAATAGCCCAATCAAAACTATTTTCAAATAGTTGATGGGAAAAAAGAAGGTTGGAAAATTTAATTTTCTTCAAATTCAGCATCTTGAATATCCATTTTTGATAATTTTTTATGAAAATTAGCCTTATCATCTTTCTTTTTAATTGTTTGTTGAAATTTGAAAAGTTTGATAAGTGGACCAAATATTTTTAATCCAAAATAAATAAACAAACTAAAAAGGAGTATCTTAATCATTTTATATCTGTGACAGGATTAAAAAATTTGGTTCCAGAAACCGGTTTTCTTATAAAGTTAATTATTTCTTTCAGGTCATTTTCATTGTGCACAAAGTCAATATTACTAGTATTGATAATTACAAGAGGACTATCTTGGTAGCGAAAAAAATATTCTGTGTATACTTGACCAAGCGCATCAATATAATCCTTACTTATATCCTCTTCCATTTCTCTCCCTCTTCGAGCTATATTGTTCATCAAGGTATCTGTATCAGCTTGCAGATAGATTACAAGATCTGGGCGAATTATATTTTTTTCTAATAAGTTTGCTACTGTATCATATAGATGCATTTCCTTTTCATTTAAATTAAGAGAGGCAAACAATCTATCTTTTACAAATAAATAATCTGTTATTAATAAGTTTTGAAACATATCAACCTGTTTAAGCTCTTGTTGCTGCCTATACCGCTGGAGTAAAAAAAATAATTGAGTTTGAAAAGAATAACGTTCAGGGTCCTTATAAAATTCTGGTAAGAATGGATTTTCCTCAAATTGTTCAAGAACTAATCTCGCTCCCAATTCTTTGGATATCAGGTTAGCAAGACTTGTTTTTCCTACTCCAATTGGGCCTTCTACAGCTATATAAAATAATTTTCTCATGCTTGGTTATTTATTTGATATTTCTTTACAGATGATTTGTCGGGGCAATTCTCAAGTAAATCATTTATCATCAAATTTGTGTGTGGTATATTAAACTCGGGAGCTAACTCTACAAAAGGTAATAACACAAATTTTCGTAATGAAATCATTGGATGTGGAATAATCAGTTTTTCAGTTTCTAAAACAGCGTCCCCATGAAAGAGAATGTCAATATCTATTATTCTTGGTTGATTTTTTTTCTTTGTTTTAGACCTTCCCAACATTTTCTCAACCTTTTGTGTAAGTTCTAAGACATCAAAGGGTTTTAGTGTCGTTGAAAATTGTAAAATAGAATTCAAAAAAAAAGGCTGATCCCTATTATATAAGGGTTCAGATTCGTAATAAGATGAACTAACTATATCTGAGATTTGATAGTTTATTGATAAAGCAATTGCTGCTTGAGCTAAATTAGATTCCCTGTCACCTAAGTTAGATCCTAGAGATAAAAATACTACTTCATTATTCATTTTCTTATTCGCTCAATTTCAACTTCAACTGTATCTAGATCTGCATCAATAGGAGCGTGTGGCTTTCGAATTTTAACAACCACTTTTTGAATAGGGTATTTTTCGAGTATGCCTTCACATATTCTACCTGCTACGTATTCAATAAGGTTACAATCATTCTCAAAAAAGATTTTCTTTACCAATTCTACTACTTCACTATAATCAACCGAGTCTTTTAAATCATCTGATAATATTGCACTTCTTAAATTTAAGTACAAAAAAATATCCAGCTCAAAAACACCCTCTTTTTTCTTTTCAAAATCATAAACACCATGTTTACCAGCTAGTCTAAGATTTAAAATATTTATTTTATCCAACTATTTCACCAGCTGTACTTTTTGAGAATAATTATTATTATTTGCTCTCATTTGCATGAAATATGTTCCTGAGGGGGCATTGGCTTTCCAAACAACATTATTTAATCCAGGTTTAGATTTACCTGAACTAATTTTATCAATTAATTTTCCTTTTAGATCATAAATATAAATTTCAGATTGAATTTCTCCAAATCTTGTAGGTACGAAATACTTAAAAGTGACTTCAGGATTGAATGGGTTTGGGTATGCTGGATAAACCAAAATATTACTTAACCCTGGTACAATATTATCATTATTTAAATATTGGATTTCTTTTAAGATCCAGCCATCGGGATCTAACTGGACAGATAGTGGAATACCATTTATATAACCAAGGTTATATTCTTCAGTTTGAAATTGATTATTTACCCTAAAAAATAGTGATTCATCGTTCAACACCACTTTAATATCAATTGGCATATCAAAATATTGCCAAGTTTGTAATTGATGAATAGTAATAATCAATTCACCTACCTCGTTTAGATCCCACAATAATCCATATTGTGGATAGTATTCATTATATATCCATTGCTCAAAAAAATTAGAAAGGTCTAAACCGGAGATATCCTCACAAACGTTCTTAAAGTCTTCTGTAGTTACATCAGAATATGCTAAAGAATCATTGTATCCATACGATTTTAAAGATTCAAAAAATAGACTATCACCCATGACACCTCTTAACATATGAACAACCCATCCCGCCTTATTGTATGTTAGATTGCCATTAAAAATCTGTGAAGCTGTCTGTGGATCTTCTACATAAATCGTTCCAGGTCCAAAATAAGAATGATTCTGCCAATAAGATTTATAAGCCTCAAATCCGCGAGAGGCTTCATCCCATATTGCCTCAGAAAATCTAGCAAAGCCTTCATTAAGCCAAATATGATGAAAGCTTGAGCAAGTTACTAAGTCACCCCACCATTGATGTCCAAGTTCATGTGCAATAAGCCATTCACTATGTCCACCCATACTAGATATGGTTTGATGTTCCATCCCCCCTCCGCGACCGAATTCGACATGCCCATATTTTTCACCCATAAAAGGATATTCACCAAATTTATTAGCAAATACTTCCATCATATCATTGGTAAGTAAATAATTATCATACACCAATTCATAATGATCAGGATATACATAATATTCAAGTGGCAACGTATCTCCATTTAGGCCAACATATGTATCAGTCCAAAAAGTATATGGATACGTAGCAATTGAAACAAGGTAGGTACATATAGGGTAACGCTCTGACCAGTGGTATGTTTTTTTCCCGTTAGGAAGATCTTGCTCATCGATTAGAAGACCATTAGATACAACGATCTGCTCAGAAGGAACAGTAACAATGATATCAACGGAATCTGCTTTATCGGAAGGATCATCTTTACATGGCCACCAATCTCTAGCACCATATGGTTCGGACAGTGTCCATACATGATCAATATTATTATGCATATCAAAATTATAAGATCCAAAACCCGATGTTGGAGGACTTCCATGATAAAAGATTTGGCAACTAAAGTTATAACCTTCAGGATTTGATGTTGGAGCTGGAATTTTAATTATATCATCAATATGATCAAAACCAATGCCCTCATTATTAAACCAAACTGAATCAACAATCATTTCATCAGAAAAATCAAATTCTATATAATCCGGCTGATCCATGCCTACAAAACCATTGGCTATTACTGAACCAAGTATTTGTTCACTATTAAAATCGATTTCAAAATCTATTTTATAATAAGTGATATCAATTTTTCCTTGATCTTCAGTTAGAGAAGAAGTTTCGGAAAATACCCGAGAAGAAGATTTGGTTTGACTACATATAAAATTCTGATCTATTTTTTTTTGACCAAAAACCACATTCACCAAGATGAATGTTACTTGTAAAAATTTATTTATCAGTCGGATCTTTTTAGGTTGACTGAAAACCCACACTAATTTTTTCCAGGTTTAATTTTATCAAACTGAAGATTTTCATATTTCTCCCAGATATTCGTTCCGGATGCTTCAGCAAATCTATATGCAAATTCTAATGCCTCAATAAAAGGACGATTCGCGTACTCTCCATGCGAATAAAATTCATTTATCCATTTTACTATTTCAGAGATTCTAACTACTTCTAGCTGATCAAAGACTCCATAAACCATTTCAGCTCGATTGTTGTAATACCATTCCGTGATTCCTCCATACCCTTCTGAATTTTTCAATTCGGTATGGGTTTCATATACCATAGTCAAATAGGAAAACAAAAAGATTTCTTTTTCTTCCTGTGTGAGAGTTTTCCAATAAGTTACTACTGGAGATAGGTTGTTTTCCACAGCCTGTCCAAAACACATGGAAAGTAAAAAAACAATTAGAATTTTTCTCATAAAGATCTCTTTTTAATCAACTTTGCTCATTTGATCATATGAATAATACAATAGCACAGCACACAGGAACAATGTTAAACATTGCTTGGCTCTTGCCAATCTCCATGTTTTTGAATCAACTTTATTAACGCTGAAACAGCATTTTTAGCATTAATATTTTTTTCCACTACAGTTTGTCCCTTGTATAAGGAGATTAATCCAGGACCAGTACCAACATAACCATAGTCTGCATCAGCCATTTCACCAGG
>JAYPLH010000212.1:0-3451 GCA_038365355.1 Fidelibacterota bacterium | reverse complement strand
TATCAATATGGTTTCAACAGGAGAGGGTGTAACAACATGTAGTTATTTTGTATATCCTGATTGTAAAAAAGCAATTTATGCATCTACTCATATGGGAAACAAAAAATGTCCAGAAAAACCAGATTACAGCAGAGGCTATGTATGGAAACTTTATCCTGATTATGATATTTTTTTAACAGATTTACAAACGGGTTTATTAGAACGATTAACGAGTTCTCCAGGCTATGACGCTGAAGCAACAGTAGCTTTTAATGGAAGTAAGATTATTTACACATCTATGGTTAGTGGTGATTTGGATATTTGGACTATGGACTTAGATGGGAAAAACAAAGTCCAGCTAACTGATGAGCTTGGATATGACGGAGGGGCTTTTTTCAATAAAGATGCTTCGAAAATTGTTTGGAGAGTTTATCATCCAAAAAGCGTAAAGGAAGTTCAACAATATAAAAATTTACTTGCTCAAAATTCTATACGCCCAATGGCTCTACAAATTTGGACTATGGACTCTGATGGATCAAATAAAAAACAAATAACTAATAACGGATCTGCAAATTTTGGACCATATTTTTTTCCAAGTGGTGACAAGATAATTTTTTCTTCTAATTTACATGACCCAAAAGGAAGAGATTTTGACCTTTATTCAATAAACATTGATGGTTCAGGTCTTGAACGGATAACTTTTTTTAATGGTTTTGATGGGTTTCCAATGTTTAGCCCAAATGGGAAACATATTGTTTTTGCATCTAATCGAAACCAAAAAAAGAGGGGAGATACGAATCTATTTTTAGCAGAATGGAATTATAAATGAAACAAGTTTTAATAATATTTTTTTTATCAACCTCAATTTTCCCAAAAGAGATTGAAAATGACATTGCGTATGAACTAGTTAGCAAAGAGCTAGCAAGAGCAGTACCAATTTCTTTTTTACAAGAAGCTTTTTCACATGAAAAACTAGAAATTCATAAAATCATAGTAGAAAGATTTGCTAAGCCATATGAAAAAAAACCATGGACAGAATACAAAAAGATTTTTGTTAAAGAGTCAAGGGTCGTAGCAGGAGCAAAATTTTATTCAGAAAATCGAAGTTTAATAGAAAGAGTATCCTCAAAATATGGCGTTGATCCATTTGTTATCGTAACTATTGCTGGTGTGGAGAGTAATTACGGAGTTCATCATTCTCAGTATTCTGTTTTTAATGCACTTTATTCTCAGATACATGAAATACCAAGAAGAAGCAAGTGGGCTACAAGAGAACTAGCTGAGTTTATTAAGTATTGTTATAACGATAAACTTGATCCTCAAGAAATAGGTGGGTCCTATGCCGGTGCATTTGGATATGGTCAATTTATCCCATCCAGTTTTACAAGATATTCTGTTGACTTCAATGAAAACGGAGTGAGGGAACCCTATAGCTGGCCTGATGTATTGGGAAGTATCGCTAATTATCTTAGAATGAATGGATACAAAAAAAACAGTAATGATTATCGAAAAGGTGGCGACATATACAAATCTGTATATGCATATAATCACGCTGATAATTATGTTATGGCTGTGCTTGAACTAACAGAAAGAATACGCGAGAGATGTACAGGTTCTAGAAAATATTATCCAACTACTATTACTGATTTTGATAGGAAACGCGTTAGAATGTATAAGTCTAAAGGTTGGGCTCCAGATGAGACAATTAATATGGACGCGTGGGTAGAGTAAAGCTAAAAGGTTACTTCAAGAACTATTTCTTTATCTTCTCTTTTGATAAGGACAGGTACTGTCACACCTTTTTTTAAGGTACTTAGTCTATCCATGTATTCGTAGATGTCATTAACTGGTTTTTCATTAATTGCTTTAATGACATCACCTTTTATAATACCGGCTTTTGCTGCAGGTCCATCCTTTCTTGAAATACCGTCAACTTCCAACCCTTTTTCGGTGCCGCTGTAAGAAGGCACAATACCAAAGCTTACTTTAAACTTTTTAGGAGCACCCATCTGTCCTTCTTTGGGACCAGCTTTCTGAAAGGCAGGTCTTTTAGGTGCACGAGAAAGGTAATAGGTTAAATCATAAATATAGTCTAGTATATGTTTCTCACCTCGAAGGTTTATTAACTGCCAAGTATCTGCAGGGGTATGGTATTCATCATGAACTCCAGAAAAGAAAAAAAGAACTGGAATATCTTTTGTATAAAAGGTAGCATGATCACTGGGTCCAAATCCGGGTTTATTCATAACCAAGTTAAATGGTCGTCCTTTTTTTAAGCTATCAAGAAGATGTTCAAATAAAGGAGATGTGCCTACTCCTCCCACGGTATATGAAGAATCGGACATTCTGCCAATCATATCCATATTTATCATAGTTGTGATGTTCTCTATTTTAACAGGTGAAGATTCAATAAAATGTTTTGATCCAAGCAATCCTTTTTCTTCTGCATCAAATCCAACAAACAAAACACTCCGTTTAAGGTTGTTAATATTAGAAGACAGTTTCTGTGCTAGTTCTAGTAACCCTGCTGTTCCAGATGCGTTGTCATCAGCTCCAGGGTGAACTTGATATTCATTAGGTAATCTTGATCCAGATCCTACTCCACCCATTCCGATATGATCAAAATGTGCTCCAATTAAAATATATTCATCTCTGTATTGTCTATTTCTGCTACGTATTTCCCCAACTACATTTGCCCCTTTTTTTATGACTGGTTCAAGGTTAATTGTAGCATCAAAGTTTAATATTCCAAGTTGGAAGTTTAATGGTTTTAAGGTTTGGTTCATTTCATCTTGAATCTTTTTTGTAGACCAACCAACTCTTTCAAAAATTTGATTTGCTTTGTTTTTTGACAAAATAATAGCTGGGGCTTCATTGTTTTTAAAACCAGAAACATATTTGAGGGGGTACAATTCTTCATCTTCTATCTGGGATACGAAAATAATTCCTTTTGCTCCATTGTCTTTAGCAACAAGCATTTTTTTATGAAGCGGAGAATGAGGAGCATAAATAGAGTGGGGCTGGTTTCTTTCCGGGCTATGTCTCATTACAATTACCCATTTATCTTTTACATCTATTCCTTCGTAGTCATTCCATTTTAACTCTTTTTCATTTATTTGAAAACCATATCCAGCAAAAACAACCTCGCCAGAAAAGTTTCCGTTTGCTGAAAAAAAGAGAGGGAGATAGTCTTCTTGGACAACCAGAGTATCTTTATTTATTATAACATTATTTAAAGGCCCAAGTTGTATTCCAGTTTGAATATTAAAGGGTTGAGTATATGATTTACCGAATACAGGGCGAACACCATAAGATTTAAGGTTTTTAATTAGATATGCGATTACATCCTTGCTGCCTCTTGTCCCAGGTTGTCTACCTTCTCTGTTTTCATGGGAAAGGTAACGTATGTGGCTCATAATCTCATCTTCTGTAATGTCGGATGAAGAAGTGTTGCTCCTGCTAATAATTAAAA
>JAYPLH010000015.1:17461-20150 GCA_038365355.1 Fidelibacterota bacterium | reverse complement strand
GAGCTTCAAAATAAATTTGTTCCATCCAAAATTGAAAACAGGCAAATGAAATTAACAGATGAAGAAAACAGGATCTTATCGCAGACGCAATTATCAGATACAAATAACGTAGTTATAAAAATACCCTCTGACAACCTTGATTTAGAACCAAATTATAGTGAGTATAAATATTTACAGAAAAAATATATTCCATCCTTAAAAGATAACTTTGTAATTGACACTTCAAGCTCTGTTTATTTTTCAGGATCTTCAACCCAACCTCCCGATACAAATGTAGTGGAAGCCTGGTTCACCAATGAAAATATGATTTCAAATGAATATGATTCTAAACATTTACAGAAAAAATATATTCCATCCTTAAAAGATAACTTTGTAATTGACACTTCAAGCTCTGTTTATTTTTCAGGATCTTCAACCCAACCTCCCGATACAAATGTAGTGGAAGCCTGGTTCACCAATGAAAATATGATTTCAAATGAATATGACCCTAAATATTTACAAAGACAGCATGTTCCTCTTGGTGCAAACAAAAAAATCTTAGAACCTCCATCTGATTTTATTATGGCAGAAGCGGATCCTCAAACTCCAGAGTTTACTGCACCGTTCATTTTGGATGATCGATATAAAGTACAATATAAAAATAAAACAAAAAGAAATAAGCCTAAGCGAGAAATAGAAACTCCATTTGAGCCGAAAGAAAAAGAGGAGAACACATGGCTTAGTTTTTTCCCCTCTCAGTCAGACTCAATCAAAAAAACATTAAGCTGGAATGATAAAAAAGAAAAAAGCATTCCAAATTTTTTAAAGCGTGAAGCGGAAAGTTTAGATTATTCTTCTGTTGAAAACGAGGACTATAGCTGGCGAACTCAATTACCAAATAAAAGACCTAAATCACTTCCACCTAGGTATTCAGATCCGGGTTTTAGGTATTATCGGCAAGGAGGGATTACAGTGGAAGCAAATGTAGATGGTGTGCCGATATATATAGATGGAAAATATGTGGGGGATACGCCTCTTAATAGGCCAATTGAAGTGGAGCCAGGATGGCACCAAGTGAGTGGGTTTTCACCGGTTTATACTCGGCTTGCATCTCAAAAAGGATTACAATTTGTGGGATATGATTCAATTGTTCAAAATAATGAAATGTATGGTTCAACAACTGTTTATGCCGAACCTGGAAAATTAGAAACTGTTTCATTAAAGTTTAATCAAATGGGAGATACGCCTAAAAAAATGAGAGAAATTGAGGGTGGTATGTCAATGGGTATCCCGATGTTTACAATTCTAATAAGCATTATTACTTGGGCTATGTAGCAAATATATAACATAGTATAGTATGGACCTTAAAAGTGAAATAAAGAATGTTATGTTATCAAGTCTCAAAAACCCCTCTGATATCAAAATCGGAATTGAGATTGAAAACATAATTTATAATGATAAAAATGAAAGGATAATGGTAAACCCTTGTAATGATTTTTCAGCAACAGAATTACTTCAGGTGTTAAATAATAAAAGAAATATTTCTGAAAATTATTCTCTAGAACCAGGAGGGCAATTAGAATGGGCAAGTGCTCCTTATAAAAACTTAAATGATTTAGAAGATTCCATTATAGCACAAAGAAAATTGTTGAAAGAGGTTTTGGAAAGAAAACAACTTAAAGTTGTGTCTTATGGATTAGATCCTAATTTTAGCCCAATAGACATAGAACTTATTGATCAGAAAAGATATATTTTGATGGATAAAAATATGGAGAAGTCCGGCTCAATGGGCAAGTGGATGATGAGATGTACTTCTAGTGTTCAGGTTAATTTTGATGCCTCAAGCAAGGATGATATGGAAGAAATAGTTTTTATTGCAGACTGTATACATCCAATTGCATCATATTTATTTTCCAATAGTCCCTTTAAGAATAAAAAACCAGCATTCGAAAAAAACTTAAGAAATATTATATGGGCAAACACTGATAATTTTCGATGTAATAATTTATTTGATCAAGGTATTTATTTAAAAACGGACTTAGTAGATGAATACATTAACTTTTTTTTAGGTATACCTGCTATATTTTCATTAGATCGTGAAGGAAGAACTATTTCGACAAAAAGGTCCATTGGTGAGTTGCTATTGGAGGAAAAAAACAATGGAACTTTAAGTAAAAATCGTATCTTAACTTTTTTACGTCAAGTTTTTACGAACGTTCGAATAAAAAATTTAGTAGAAATTAGAGGAGCTGATCGAACTCCAGAAGGTTTTGAAATCGCTCCAGCAGCTTTTTGGACTGGATTGTTAATGGATAAATCAACCCGTAAAACAACTTTAGATACTGTTTCTTCATGGATAAGAGAGGATCGAGCTCTTTTAAACAATGCGGGGTTTTCATTAAACACAAGCCAAAAGGGGCCAAGTAACAAAACATATGGTTATTGGATAGATTATTTTGGTCAACTAGCACTTACTGGATTAAAAAAACGTAAGCTTGGTGAGGAAAAACTGTTCAATGTTTTTTTTGAGGCTATAAAAAAAGATGGCCCATTTAGTTTACAAAGTCAAAATTGTGAATAAGCGCATTGCTCATAATTTGACATGGATTCCTATTTTTTTAATCGGTATCCTTACAATTTCCTTGGGAGCAGTCTGGTGTATACACGAACAACCATGGCTTTTAGATAAATCACCAAATGAAGTTTTGCT
>JAYPLH010000015.1:0-17361 GCA_038365355.1 Fidelibacterota bacterium | reverse complement strand
CCTCATATTTAACAATAGTATATAGGTTTTTGGGTTTATATATGTTAACAATTGGTTTTCTAATTATAGGCTATGTTTATATTACAAGGTTAGGGACAAAAATTGCTCGGAACTGTATTTTTTTAATACTATTTGTTACGTTGTTAGGAATTTATTTCTTAGTTCTGAATTATTTACCATCAACTCCTTTAATGCCAGTTTTGTATTTTCTTACGTTTTGCTTGTTTTCAAGTGTTTTTTTTTCAAAATATCTTCCAGATTAGTTTTGTTCTTTATCATTTCCTTTGTGCGTAAAACAAATTAATCGCTTAATTTACAGGGTCGGATATGTTTAAAATATTTAATGAATAATTACTTAACATCTACTATTTTTAGAAAAGCATTGGCCTCCCTTTCTGGACTGTTTCTGGTAACCTTTTTAATTGGACATTTGGTTGGCAATCTTCAGCTTTTTGTACCAGGGATCCAAGGTCAAACACAGTTTAACAAATACGCTCTTTTTATGACAACAAACCCTGTTGTGAAGGTATTGTCTATTATAACATATTCTGCAATTTTGTTACACATACTTATAACTCTATATTTAGTGATCCAGTCTAAAAAAGCACGTCCAGTTGGCTATGCTGTTTCTGGCGGCGAAGAGACTAGTGGTTGGTCATCAAGAAACATGGCTATCTTGGGAACTATTATTTTATTTTTTTTAGTAGTTCATCTTAAAAGTTTTTGGTATAAAATGCACTTTGGAGAAATGCCTTTTCAGTATTTGAGCGATGGAACTAAAATTAAGGATCTTCATCAGGTAACAACTAGTGCTTTCAAAAATCCATTGTATACTTTTTTTTATGTTTTTTGCATGGGAGCATTATCTCTTCATCTAAAACATGGTGTTGAATCTGCTATTCAAACAGTTGGTTTAAGAATTAAAAATTACCAAAAACTTTTTAAATACGTTGCAATGGCCGTAGCATTTTCAATTCCGGCAATTTTTGCTTCAATTCCTATTTATTTATTTTTTACAAACGTATGATACTTGACAATAAAGTACCCGAAGGGCCACTTGAATCAAAGTGGACCAAATATAAATCTAGTGTTCCGCTTGTGAGCCCTGCTAACAAAAGAAAATTAGAAATAATTGTTGTTGGAACTGGTCTTGCAGGAGCATCTGCCGCATCCTCTCTAGCAGAGATGGGATACCGAGTTAAATGTTTTTGTTTTCAGGATAGCCCAAGGAGAGCACATTCCATCGCAGCTCAAGGTGGAATAAATGCTGCAAAAAACTATCAAAACGATGGTGATTCAGTATATCGTTTATTTTATGATACCATAAAAGGAGGAGACTACAGATCTAGGGAAGCGAATGTTTATCGTTTAGCTGAGGTAAGTGCAAATATTATAGATCAATGCGTAGCGCAGGGTGTTCCTTTTGCACGAGAATATGGAGGAACATTAGATAATAGGTCTTTTGGTGGTGTTCAGGTGTCTAGAACTTTCTATGCTAGGGGCCAAACAGGACAACAACTTCTATTAGGCGCATATAGTGCTCTGAGTAGGCAGATTTCTAAAGGAAATATTGAAATGTATAATCGTCATGAGATGGTTGAAATTGTAAAGATCGATGGAAAAGCAAGAGGTGTTATTGTAAGAAATCTGTTGACAGGAGAGTTTAACAGGTTTTTTGGGCACGCGGTTGTTCTTGCTACTGGAGGATATGGAAATGTGTATTATTTATCGACCAATGCTATGGGAAGCAATGTGACTGCTGCATGGAAAGCTTATAAAAATGGAGCAGCATTCTCTAATCCTTGTTTTACTCAGATTCATCCTACTTGCATACCTGTTTCAGGAGAATATCAATCAAAATTAACTTTAATGTCTGAATCTTTGCGAAATGATGGTCGTATATGGGTTCCTAAGAAAAAAGGAGATAATCGTCCACCAAGCCAAATTCCTGAAGAAGAAAGAGATTATTATTTAGAAAGAAGATACCCAGCTTTCGGAAACTTAGTGCCAAGAGATGTGGCTTCTAGAGCAGCAAAAGAAAGATGTGATGAAGGTTATGGTGTAGGTGATACTGGTTTAGCAGTTTATTTAGATTTTGAAGATGCAATTAAAAGACTTGGTAAAGATATAGTTTCTGCCAGATATGGAAACCTATTTGCTATGTATGACAAAATTACTGGTGATGACCCGTACTCAACTCCAATGAGAATTTTTCCAGCGGTTCACTATACAATGGGTGGTTTGTGGGTAGACTATGATTTAATGACAACAGTTCCAGGGTTATATGCGATTGGAGAATGTAACTTTTCTGATCATGGTGCGAATAGATTAGGTGCATCTGCTCTGATGCAAGGATTAGCTGATGGCTATTTTGTATTGCCCTACACAATTGGAAAATATTTGTCTGAAGATATCCGAACTGATCCAATAAGTACTGAACATGAATCTTTTTCAAAAGCTGAAGATAATGCTAAAGAAAGGAACAAAACGCTTTTACAAAATAATGGAAAACGTTCTGTGGAAAGCTTTCACAGGGATTTAGGAAGAATTGTTTGGGATTACTGTGGCATGTCAAGAAATGAGTCTAACCTTATTGCAGCAATAGATAAAATTAAAGAATTGAGAAGTGAATTTTGGAAGGATGTTAAAGTTTTAGGTGATGATAAAACATATAATCCTGAATTAGATAAAGCTGGGAGGGTCGCTGACTTTTTTGAACTTGGTGAATTGATGATGAGAGATGCCTTAGAAAGAAATGAATCTTGCGGGGGGCATTTTAGAGAAGAGTTTCAGACTAAAGAAGGCGAAGCTTTGAGGGATGATAAAAATTTTACATTTGCTTCTACATGGGAATTTAAAGGCGTGGATGTACCTCCCGTCTTGCACAAAGAGGACTTGGGTTTTGAAACGGTAAAACCTACTCAAAGGAGTTATAAATAATATGGCTGATTTACAGTTAACTCTTAAAGTCTGGAGGCAAAAATCTAGTTCAGATAAAGGAAAATTTGAAACATATGATGTAAGTGGTCTAAATAGCCATATGTCTTTTTTAGAAATGATGGATGTATTAAATGAGCAATTAGTTGGAAAAGATAGAGAGCCAATTGCCTTTGACCATGATTGTCGTGAAGGAATCTGTGGTATGTGTTCTATGGTGATTAATGGTAGAGCTCATGGCCCATTAAAAGGGACAACAACTTGTCAGCTTCACATGAGACACTTTAAAAATGGAGACACTATTACCATAGAACCTTGGAGAGCAAAGGCATTTCCAGTTATAAAAGATTTAGTTGTAGACAGATCGTCCTTTGATCGAATAATTCAGTCAGGTGGTTATGTGTCTGTAAATACAGGAAGTGCACCCGATGGCAACGCTATCCCAATTCCAAAAGAGGTCGCAGAAGAGGCGTTTGATGCGGCAGCATGTATTGGATGTGGTGCATGTGTTGCAACTTGTAAAAACGCATCTGCCAGCCTTTTTGTATCAGCAAAAATATCACAATTGGCTCTGCTTCCCCAAGGTCAACCTGAAAGAAAAGAAAGAGTAAATAAAATGGTCTCAAAAATGGATGAGGAAGGTTTTGGACACTGTACAAATACTGGGGCCTGTCAAGCAGAATGCCCTAAAGAAATTTCTATTGAATATATAAGGAAAATGAATCTAGACTATAATTTGAGTAATATTAAAGGCTAGTTATTTATTGAATTTATTTTAATCTAAAATTAACAGGTATCGATATCCAAACCCCAACAGCTCTCTCACGCTGTTTAGCGGGCCTAAACCTTGTGACTCTAATTGCATCCATTGCTGCTTCATCGAGTCCAGTGTTTGGAACACCTTTTAAAATAATAGTTTCTTTAACGCGACCTTTTTCATCAATGAAAGCTTGAACTACAACAACTCCTTCAATTCCTGCTTCTTGTGCAATTTCTGGATATTTCGGTCTTATCGGACTCATTGCGACTGGAGGGTCATCATAAGGGATAAAAACTACTTTTGGTCCTGATGGCGGTGGTGGTGGTGCATCCATGTTAGAAAAATCATCAAAATCAAGCTCATCTAAAGTTAAGTCATCTGCGATATCTTCATCATCAGAAGGTACAGGGATCGAAGGTCTTGCAGGCGGTGGCGTGTTGTCAATTTGTTGAGTTTGAGGAATTTCGATATTTTCAATAATTACCTGTTCAGCCTCATCGAACTCTACGCTATTTATAAACCTAGGGAAAATTAAAAAATTCAATATTATGCAAAATATCCCGAGTAAAACTGTTAGTCTAACTACAACTGGATACTTTGACTTTAAAGGATTTACTATTTCCATTAATCTACTAGTGTTTTAGAAGAATAATTTAATTTTAGAGCTTCTACTTCTCTAAGGTTTTCATGTATTTTTGAGACAAGTCCCATTTCGGCTTCTTCATCACCTTTTAAGGATACAACAATTTGGGGGTTGGCTAAACGTTTATCGTACATAACTGTAGAGACATCATCTACTGCCATTAGCCTGTCATCGATTGATATAAGACCATCTTTTGATAGCCATACTTGCACAGTATTTCTTTTTGATTTTAATTTTTCTATTCGTTTTGCCTTTGGCAAATTTACAGGTAACCCAGAGTACTCTTTTAAGACGGTTGTTACCATAAAAAAGACTAAAAGCATAAAAATAATATCTGGCATTGATGCCGTAGGTATTTCACTTGATATTTTAGTTTTCTTTGAGAATTTCATTTAGTTACTATTCGCTATTGATATTCGTTTTGCATCTGCCATTTTTAATTGATCTATGACTCTCACATAATCTTTATATGATGTTTTAGGGTGTGCTTTCACTGAAACAACTAATTTGTCATTAGCTCTTAAGCGTTCTCCAACTATTCTATGGATCTGTTCAAGATTTGTAGGTTCTTCATCAAGTAAAACCTTACCTTGAGAGTTAATTAAACAATTTAGTATGTTTTCTTTACGAATTTCTATCTCCATATCACCAGGAGGGGGCAAAACTATTCCCAGTCCTTTATCAGTATCGATTGTAGTTGTTACAAGAAAGAATATAAGCAGCAAAAACGCGATATCCGCCATTGATGAAGTTGGAATTTCTCCGCCTTTAAATCGTCTTTTCTTAGCCATTACTTATAAATTTTTTATTACTTTTTATTAAATTCATGAAGAAAGTCCAATATCTTTATAGATTGTTCTTCCATATCTAAAACTAATTTATCTATCCTTGCAACGAAAACATTCTGAAAAGTTTGTATTATCATTGCAACAATTAGTCCGAATGCAGTAGTAAGTAATGCTTGTGAAATACCTCCAGCAACCACTGCAGGAGAGATATCATTTGCTGCTTTAATCGCATCGAACGCGGCAATCATACCAACAACAGTTCCTGTGAAACCAAGCATAGGAGAGATGGTAATAACGGCATTCAACCAGATCATGTTTTTTTCTAAAAATGCCATTTCTATTCCACCTGCATTTTGGATAGCTTTTTCAGTTTCATCATGACCTCTATCCAATTTAGATAAACCAGCATGGAAAATCGCAGCCACAGGCCCATCTGTTTTGCTACATATCTCTTTTGCTGCTTCTGCTCCATCTTCGTTAATAGATGTGGTAACTGCTTCAAAAAATGTGTCAGAGTTTACTCCAGACATCATTAATGAGTAGGCACGTTCTAATACAAATCCTAAGCCGAAAACAAGCGTTAGGAGAATAGGCCACATAAATGCTCCGCCTTCAAGAAAATAATATACCATTAGTTAACTCCATGTATAAGTTTAAATTAATGAAAGTAAAAATAATTAAAATGTTTGTTTTATAGCATTAAAATTTAATTTGAGGATTGGGTGAATGCATCTGCTTCATTGAAATGTTTTAATGCCTCAATAACTTGGTTATCAAAACGCAATCGAATGTTTGTATTTTCATTTTTTCCCCAAATAGATCCTGCTAATTCACTTTTAATTCTGTTTTTTAAAAATTCTGAGTCATTATTCATTATAGAATCTTTTTGAACTTTTATTGAATTAGAATCTAAATAAATAAAAAAATCTTGAAGCATTGAATTTGAAACGGACCAATTTTCTTTGAAATTCTTAAAATGAAGAAAATTTTCTTTATACTGAGACGCATATTGAGAGGCAAAATTAAAAATGGGACGTTTAGGGTTTCTTATTACTTTTGCGGTTTCATCGTTTAAGGTGTTTTTGTATGGTATGTATTTATCAGGAGTGATTCCGCCTCCACCATAAACAATTCTTCCAGACTTAGTTTTATACTTAGGGCGCAACAGTTTTAAACTGTCGATTTTTGACTCTCTGTCTTCAGCATAAAGCTCTCTATAATAAGCCAAATCATTACCATCTTCATATGGTCTTTGAATAAGTCGCCCAGATGGAGTGTAATATCTAGCAATAGTAACACGTAGCGCGGCCCCATTGTCTAGTGGTAATTGGCGTTGCACTAACCCTTTTCCAAAACTAGTTTCACCAACAACCAGCCCTCTATCAAGGTCTTGTACTGCGCCAGAAACTATTTCAGCAGCACTAGCAGAACCCCTATTAATCAAAATAATTAACGAAAAATCTGAAGTGTTATTCTTTAAGTTATTGCCTAAAAAGACTTGGTTAGATTCTTTTATTTTACCGATCGTATATACCAAAGTATCATTTGTATTTATAAATAGGTCAGAAATTGCCGCTGCTTGCTCTAAATATCCACCGCTGTTTCCTCTTAAATCAAACAATAGCCTTTCCATACCTTGTGATAGTAGAGTGTCAATAGCAGACGTTACTTCATCTTTTGTTGTAGCTGAAAACCTTCTAAGAAAAATATAACCTGTATTTTCATTTAGCATTGTTGCAGAACCAACACTATATATCGGGATATTGTCTCGAATAATTGAGACATCAAATGGTTCGGGTTCTCCTATCCTACTAATTGTGACTAAAACTTCACTTCCTTTCTTGCCTCTAAGCTTTTTGAAGACTTCTGACTTTGTTATTTTATAAGCATCCTCTTTATCAATCGAGATAATCTTATCTCCAGGCATCAGTCCAACAATTTCTGATGGGCTATCAGGGATGGGGGATATCACTGTTATATATCCGTCTAAAATATCGAATTCGATTCCAATTCCTTGAAAATTTCCTTTGAATAGTTCACTTATATTTTCTTGTTCTTTAGCAGGAATGTAGGTTGAATGGGGATCTAACTCTTCCATCAGACCTCTAAAAGATCCATCCATTACTTTATCAAAATCAATTTGGTCAAAATAGAAATGGTTAACAAAAGATATTATCTGCTCTAGGACTTTCATTTTAGTTTTAAGGATACGGTAAGCATTTTTATTTCTAGCATTAAGCTCTGGTAATAATAATATAAGTGCGAAAAGGAAACCAAATAATGCAGAAACCCCAAGTGGCCATACTCGCCTAAAAAAAGTATACATTTAATAAATTAGTTTTTAGAGGCCAACGTACAACATTGTTCGAAATGTAACACCTGATAAAGCGGAGCTAGGTGAATCACCTATCTGAGTTCTACCATTTAATTTCCATGAACCCTGTCTTACAGTTCCTTTATTGAACCCAACACTAATGCGTAGGCCTAATCTTTCTAGAAATTGCCATTTAACAGCAACATAAGGTTGAAAGTTAAAAAAAGCAGAGCTAACATCTTTTAAAACGCCTGAAACTGCACCTGGCCTAATATCAGGGTTGTCAAATTCATTCGTTGTAACGCTATAAAAAAGTGTGTCACCTGTTTCGCTCATAGTTCCATAAGCATTTGAAAATACTTGTTTCCATCTTGGATTAGCACTCGTTTGCTCAATGCCCATTGCGACGCGTCCAAGACCAAGTAAAGCACCAGAAGATATTTCAAGGTCCTGAAGGAGAGGCATTACATATTCAACAGAAGCAGCACCAAGTAAAAAAGTAAATTTTGCTTTAATTGAGGGATTTAATTCGTCTGTATACATTTTGGAAATTTCATTTGCATCCAGGGAATCATTTCCATTGCCATCAACAAATATTTTAATTTCAGGTATTGTACTTACAGAAGTACCTCCCATACCAGCATATCCCCCAATACGCCATCTTCCCGTTACATGAGCAAAGCCTTCACCTCCATGTACTACAAAGGGGTCATCGAATTCACTAGGGTCCAAGCCAATATTTGTTAGATAGGATGCTCCAGGAATAGAGTCTAATTTGATATACATCGGACTATATCCAATTCCTCCACCTAAAAAATCTTCAGCTGGATAACTAAATTGCCCTTTTAGTAAAGTTAGGCTTAGTAGCGATAAATAGAATATGTTTTTCATATTTCAGAGTCAATCAACACAGTTTAAGTTACAAATTAAGATTCATGGATCAATTAAGAAAGAAAATATAGGCTAAAATTCTATTATTTAAAAAATTGTTCAAATTGGTCTTTTTCTTGGAAAAATTGTCTCAGTATTATATATTTTTGAATAGTAATCGAGGTAAGGGAGCTTAAAACATAGTTTGACTCCCTGTAATAGACACTTATTTATATTAATATCTATGTTAAATAGGTGCACGTAAAGGAGAAGAAATGCGCTTTTTTCAAGCCATATTTCTTGGAGTCTTCTTTTTGTCTAATGCGGAGGGCAAGGAGGCATTCCACGTAAAAGGTCCATTTGATCTTGATAAAGACAAAGCTAGTGAGTGTCTAATACTTAATAGTAAAGATTACTCGATTCTTTTTGTTGAAATTAATTCTTCGGGTGTAAATGATACTCTTTGGTCTTATAAATTTGAAAATGAAATAACTATCGCTGATGGGGATTTTATTGATCTAGATAATGATGGTGTATTAGAATTAATTATTATACCAAAGATAATTAATGTAGATAAAGAAAGTCCTTGGTTATATGTTTTTAGGGGATCAGCATCAGGGTTTATGAATGAGCCTCTTTTTTACACTGCAGCACCACTCTCTTTAACAGCAATGAGACCATCTAGTTTAACAATTTTAAGCGACCCTTCTTCGCCTTTAGGTGTTTGTTTTGCTTCTCCTGTAAGAAAAGGTATGATTTTTAATCTTCGAATTACTGAAGGTCAGTTGAAATTGATAAATCCTAGATTGTTATCTAGCTCATCTAACAATAATGGTTATGGTGCAATTCAAATGTCTAGCTTTTCAAGCAACAAACGTGATTATATATCTATTTTATCTGTTGAAAAAGATTCTTTGCATACAACAATTTTTGACGTTGAAGATAATTATAACTTGCTAGAGTCTAAGAGTATTTCTTTTAATTCTCTTCCATTAAATTTAAATATTCCGATTATGCCACGTACTTTCAAATATGATGGTAAGGATGGCCTTCTTTTACCGATAAGTTCAGATGATGTTTTTTTATTAAGAATTCTTGATTCAGAGATTATGATTTCTACTACAAACATTTCTAAACATGATGCATTTCCAACAGACTATAAGAGGAGTTTGCAATCTATTTTGAAAAGTAGAAAGAATGCAGTAGCGCTAAAACCTTTAGAAATAAGTTTGACTAAACCTTTTTCAAGATCTGAAGATTCAGTATCACCTCCCACTGATAATAATCTTTTCCCAAAAATAAATAATGTTGAAAAAACTATAATTTCTAGTAATAAAAACCTGACAAATCTGCCAAAAACGAAGCAAAACTTGTTCTATCAAAAAACTAAAAAAATTGAGGATCAAAAAAAATATAATATGCTAAGTCCAACGCTTGGAGATTTTTTAGCAGATATTCAAAAAAATAATAAACAGCAGATTCAAAATGACCTTAAAACTGCAATCCCTACAGAAAACATTGATATGAAAAGTGTTAATTGGGCAGATGAAGCTGGCTTTACGTATATGGATATAACAGAATATACTGTAAAACAAATTGATACTGTAAAACCTGACCCCATTCCTATTCTCGATACGGTAATAGCAAATTTTGCTGATGAAGCAAAGCAATTCCTCATCAATGATCCTGAAGTTCAGGATTCAACTGTAATTCAAAAAAGTGAAAATGAAATTGATTTGTATTATGTAATGGTAATGACGCCAGCAACTGAAACAAGGGATAGATATATTTTTGATGGAGAAGCTCCTTTTGGAGTTTCGGTTAACCAAGTTCCCCCTACAGGAAAAGCTACACACTTCCAGCATGGTGTTTCAGCAAATCTTGCAAATTTAAACCCTGGTGATAAATATGATTTTGCATATTCACTTCGTGATGGTTACAAAGACACTATCACTACATTTACAATGGTTCATGATCTTCAAACTAATGTAGTGCTAATGTCAATTTCTCCGACATCAGATTCTGTTTCACAATCCTATCAACCAGAATCTTTTGATCCAAAATTATTTGAATTCCCAAACTATTTTTTTGAAGGGTTTCCAACTTCTCTAGATATGGACTTTACAGATAAGTTAATACGTTTTAGTTTTGATGGCGTAGAAGATTCTATTTATCAAGGGATTTATCTTTCATCAACTACACCATCAACCCCGCCACAATCACTTGCTATGTTTTTAGACCAAGGTAAAATTCAATCTGTAAAAGGAGAGGTTGTTGTTCGGGCAAATGGATCAAAAAAAATCACTACTCAATTTGACCTTGTTGGTTCAGTAGAACCTTCCCTTATGTTCTCAAAACTTATTCAAGAGGCTTTCCCTGAAGATTTGAAAGTTAAACTTTTGCAAGGTGCTTCATTAGAAGAGCCTTTATTTGGTCCTAAAGGTAAACATCCTAAAATAATTCGTGAGCCAAGGCTTCCGGAGGCTCAATTGGCATTGCCTCAACAAGATGTGCCTGTTTCGCCTAAGCAAAGTGTAGTCCCTGACATAAGTGGTAAAGTATTAGAATTAAATATTCCTAATAAAGTAAAAAAATCAGTGCCTCTTGAAAATGAAAAAACTTTCTTAAACTCTAATTTAAATCAACAAAAGAATCAAAATAACAACACAAAAAATGATCCATTAAAACTTGAACAATCTAAAAATCTAAAAAAACCAAATTTAGACATCCCCCCCCCAGACCCAGAAAAGAATCAACCTGAAATAGAAAACATGATAAACAATGATGAATAAATATTTTTTAAGATTATCAATTCATCTTATTGCATATTGTTCAATTCTTTTTGGGCAGAAAATAGTTAACATGAATGGGACTTATGACTTAGATGGGGATAACATGCTTGAGTTTGTTGCTCTAGAGCTAAATCCCAATAAGGAGATTTTCCCTAAAGTGGTCAGATATTATGAAATTGATGCTGATGGTTACCAAACTATTATGTGGGAATTTATTCCTCCTGTAGCCTTAGAAGGAGATTTTGTTGATGCTAAAGTAGGTGATGTAAATGGAGATGGCGTACCTGAGTTAGTTGTGGTTATGAATTTAACAAGATTTGGAGATAATAATTCACCCCACGTCTTTATTGCAACCTATGATTGGGACGGTACACATTTTTCTGAAATACCTTCAGCTAGTTTAGACATTGGGAAAGAAAATAAATCTCTCAGATGTAATAATTTTCAGTTGTTAGACCAAGATGCAGATGGCGAGCAAGAAATAGTCCTTTCGTTAGGGAGTCCATTTAGAGGATTTGCGATTGTTGGTTCTTCTCCATCAGGTTTATCAATTATCAAAAAAATCAGACCAGATCAATTGTTAGTAGGTTCCGGCCTTTTATACGTAGCGGCACTAGATTATGATTATGATGGCTATGATGATGTTGTAGCTTTTAGCCCTGACGGTAATATATTGAAAGCACAACCTTTTTATAACATTGGTGGGGTTTTTGATTCCGGACATTTAGTGAAAAAAGAAGTAGAAGGATTGAGCGGCATTCTAACTCATTCTTTAGAATTAACAGATTGGGATTCTGATGGATTTTTAGATGTTTTAGTTCCATTTAGTTCAGGAGATATTGTTGCTCTTACTTTAACTCCTGCAACATTAGTTATTGATTTGCTTCCGATTACTTCAGGCCCATTAACACAAGTATGTGTAGCAGATTTTAATCAGGACACATACAAAGATGTATTAGCACTATCATCTGAAATTAATGCGTTAACTTTAATTTCTGGGAAGGATGGAGGAGTTGATAATATCGAAAATGCTATGAGAAAGGTTCCAACCGAGATGCAAGTTTTTTCTATGCTGCCAATGCTAAAGTCAGGAATATATAATGGGAATGTTTTGCTGTCTGGTTGGGACGGATCAATAAATTCAACATATGTTATTCAGTTAGGTAAAAAATCAGATAAACTTGATCAAGGGTATCTGATTACTTCGGATTTTATTCAAAAACAATTACCGAGTCTTCTTTCTGTTGCAAAAGATATTGAACCTGAAGTGCCAGAAATGTATGTAGAAATTGAACCGACAGATAATAAGCCATTGGAACCACAACAAGAACAAAGAATAATTACAGATCTTGGAGAATCACCAACTAATTATATTCCGAATGCTATATCTTTAAATCAAAAAGAAGGGAGAGTTTTAAAAGAACAGCCAAGAGTAACCATACCTAAAAAAATTGTTCGAACACTAGAGGCTCCTAAAATGCCGAAACCAAAAGAATCCATTGGGCAAAAGCTTCCTAAACATGTTTTACCTAGATATGTTTTAAGACCGGGAGAACCTTTTTTATATGAAATCCCTAAAGATAGCTCTGATGAGTTTTATAGTTTTAGATGGGAGAGTCAACCTCCTAAGGGAATGTATTTTTTATATGAAAGTAAAGCTATCAATTGGATACCTTCAGATAAGCAATTAGATGCGTTCCCAATCTCTTATATGGTAAGAATGAAAATTGATGAAATTATGGAGGCAACAACCGGGTCAAAGGAAGATAATCAAATTTTCAAAGCAACACCAGTACTGGAAAGTCGCGACGAAGGTATTTGGGTTTATGTAAATGATCCGCCTAGATTTTTAACAGAGCCAAGCATTACAGAGTTTATAGCGGGTTCGAAGTTTAGTTATGAGCCTATAATCCAAGATCGGAATAAAGACGCTAATGTCAAGTTAGAGCTCGAAGTTTATCCAGATGGTATGGTTATTGAAAATAACGTTATATATTGGGAAACTGATAGTTCTCATGTTGAAGTATATGATGTAAGGGTTGTTGCTACAGATGGGTTTGAAAGAACTGCTCAAGAGTTTCAGTTGTTTTCAAGAGCAGGGGTAAAAATTCTTTCGTCAGCTCCTAAAAAAGCTACTGTTGGCGAAAAATATTCATATTCAGTTAAAGTATGGAAGCAAAAAGCAGATCAAAAAATTAATTATAAATTGTTTTTTGGACCTGAAGGAATGATTTTACATCCGGATGGTACTATTTCATGGACTCCAAACCCCTTACAAGTAGATACTGTTAAATATGCTTTAATTGCCAGTCACGGTGTTGCTACAGATTCTCAATATGTCAGTTTATTTGTAAATCATCCCCCAGTCATCAAAAATGCTCCAAACATGATGAATACAATAAGTGTTGGTGGAATATGGGATTTTGAAATTGATGTATATGACCCGAATAAAAATGACCCACTTGTTTTTACTGCAAATAAACTACCACCAGGAATGCGAATGGACCCGCATTCTGGATTTTTGCGCTGGGAGCCAACAATGAATGAATTAGATTTTCACAAATTGGAGATTGAAATATCTGATGGCCATGAATCCAGAATTATTGAATCCGAATTTTTTGTGAATTCGCCTATTAATATTGTCTCTGTTCCAAGTATGTCTGCAACTGTAGGTGAAGAATATAACTATCCTTTAATTATAAATGACAAGAACCAAGGCTCGCTCCTGCCTTTTAAAAGAGTTGTTAAAGTAGAAGACATTTCAAATATTAGAATGTACTCTATTAACATAACAGATGATGTTGCTATTGCAAATATAGATCGTTTTCTTGGTGACTGGCATAATGCAGAAGCAATTTATTTTGTGGATCCTAAATACCCAGCTGATTCTTTAGTGTCTAGATTGAATTTGAAAAGGTATACTCATTCTGTCTTTTTTGAAGATGATAGGTTATGGGTCATACTTGAAACTTTGGATGGAAGAACAATAAAAGTGAAGGATTTTCTCTGGGAGTTTTTTCATGGGAACAAGGGTAAGCCCCCTCGCGTAATTGTTGAACGTGTTAGTCCGATAAGATATAGCCTTTTGGATTTTCCTGAAGGAATGGAAATTGATCGTTCCTCTGGGACTATTCGTTGGACACCTTCTGTTGAGCAGACTGATGCTCATAGAGTTACAGTTATAGCATCTGATGGCTACAGCAAAGATGAACAAAGCTTTGAAATATATGCTAATCAGCTTCCAACAATTGTTTCTAACCCACCTCACATGGGGCTAGTTGGTGAGTTGTTTAAATATCAAATACGGGTAGATGATAAAAATGAAAATGCATCGTTAGAGTTTACCTTAATGAAAGGACCTCATGGGATGCAAATGGATCGGTACGGTAAAATATTGTGGGTACCTAAGGCTGCTCAGATCAATAATAATACTTTTGAGGTCGCAGTAAGTGATGGTTTCGGGACAGATACTCAAACAGGAAAAATTTTCGTAAATAATGCACCAACCGTTGTTTCTAATCCTAAGCCTGTAGGTTTAACGGGTCATTCTTGGAGGTATAAAGTAGCAACAGAGGATTTAAATGGAGATAAAGTTGCTTACCGTGCCGTAAGATTACCAAAATATGCCCGTTTTGATAAAAAGAAAGCGGTCCTTGAATGGACACCTCGTAAAAACCAACTTGGGATGAATGATTTTATTGTAATGGCAATTGATGAGCATGGAGCAACTTCGACTCATGACTTTCAAGTACATGTTTTTCACGATCCAAGTTCTAAACAATTAGTCAATACTGGATGGCCTTTAATGTTGACTTTTGTTGGTGTCGTTTTTGCATGGGGGATGGCTCAAATTTAGGTTAAGTTGTTTTTTATAATATATTCTATTTTATCTTTTTCTGATATATTCAATTCAATTTTTAAAATAACAAATAGAAAATCAGGTTTTAAAGGTTTTATTTTTACCCAGTCTTTTTCTGTAGTCAATATATAATCTGCTTTTAGATTTTTTGCAAACTGGACAATTTTTAAAAGACTTTTTTTATTATATGAATAATGATCTTTAAACTTTTTTATTCCAACGATTATACATCCGTGGCTTCTAGCTGATTTTTCAAAGCTTTTTGGGTTTCCAATCCCTGATAAAAGTAAAGCTTTGTTTTCTCGATCAAATCCTTTTGGATAAAGAATTGAGCTTTTAAATGTGGAATTAATATACAGAAGTTCTTTTTCTTTGATGTCTTTTAGTATAAGTGGATTTGGCTTTTCTTTTGTTAAAATTATTGTATCAGCTCTTTTAAGACTGATCCAAGTTTCCCTTATGAGGTTTGTGGTTAAAAAGCTATAATCTGATGGTTTAGCCTGTCCATTAATAAGGACAATATCTAAATTTCTTGATAGCGCTCGGTGTTGGAATCCATCGTCTAAAATAATTATTTTGGTATTAAATTTTTTAATCAAATACTTTCCACCTCTATACCGATTGCTATCAACCACTATTGGAATGTTTTTTGTTTTTTGAGCCATCATATATGGTTCATCTCCTACAGCTTGCCAGTTTTTTAAGGGCCCATTACCGCTTGAGACTAAAACAGTTCCATGTGTATTCCTTTTATATCCTCTACTTAGTATCGCTATATCTTTTTTTTTGTTTTTTTGGAGCATTTTACATAAATAAAGTACAGTAGGGGTTTTACCGGTCCCCCCAAAACTTATATTTCCTATGCTGATTACATTACAAGGTAATTGATTTGTCTTTAACAAATTTTTATCATAGCAAAAATTTCTAAAAAGTATACTAAAACGATATAAAACTGAAAAAGGGAAAAGTAAGTAGTGTAGCCAGTTATTCATTTAATTTTTTGCAGTTTATTGCTTTACTAGTTTTCCATGGCTTTTATTAACAAATGTTGACATGTTTTTTGATTTTGTTTTTCTTCAAAATAAATAGGTTCACCATAATTAATAGAAATCTTTCCAAATGGTTTCGCAAGGAAAAATGTGTCCCAGTTTTTAAACCCCCAACTTTTAGAATATTCAACATGAATTGGGATAATGGCTGTTCCGCTCTTTTGGGCAAGTCTTATAACGCCTTTTTTTGGGATTTTTGGTGGTCCAGACGGTCCATCTGGAGTTATAAAAAGTAATGAACTGGTAGAGCTTCTTAACAATCGAAGCATAGACTTGTATGCTGTTGCACCTTTTTCTTTACTGGAGCCTCTTATCATGTTCCAACCCCAGTTTGTAGCGATCTGGGATATTAAATCCGCATCTTTGTGAGTGCCTGCCAGTGCATTAATTTTCATGTGTCGTAGATCATGCACAATTGAAAGTAGATGTCCATGCCAAACAGAAAAAATAATTGATTCGTTTTTTTTGATTAATTCCTTATAATTATTTTCGCCTACAACACTTTTTCTGTTTGTTCCATATATAAATTTTAAAGCAATACTAAGTATTGAAACTTTTAATATCTCAAATGTTTTTTTCATATTTTGTTGCTTTTAATATTTCATTAGCAATTTTGGCATAAACTCCCGGAGTCCCAAGTTTATTTTTAATTGTAAGAAAATCTTCCATCATTTGGTTTCTGATCTTTGATTTTTCATCCATTAATTCAATCAATTTGTTTTTTATACTATCTGGTTTCATTTCTGATTGCAGAAATTCAGGAACGATTCTTTTCCCAGCAATAAGGTTTACAATCGAAGAATGCTCGACTTTTACCATCAATTTTGCTAGAAACCAGGTAAGGGAAGAAACTTTGTAACATACAACTAAAGGAGTTCCTTCTATTGCGCATTCTAAAGTTGCAGTTCCTGAAGCCACAATAGCTATATCTGAAGCAATAATTGCCTTCTTTGCATTTTTTTCAATCTTAAATGATTTATCTGCTTTTGGAAAAGTCACATTATCTGATTTGGCAATAATCACTTGCAATTTTGGGTATGCTTTTTTTAACAGGGCAACAGTTTTGATGTAGATTTCCCAATGGTTATTTATTTCTTGCTGCCTGCTACCAGGAAGTAACGCTATTAACTTTTCTTTTTGATTTAGTTCATGTCTCATAAAAAATTGGGCTCTATTTTCGTTGAGATGATCAATTTCTATAAACGGGTGCCCATAATATTTCGTGTCTACTCCTTTTGATCTATACCATTTTTGTTCAAATGGGAAAATTGAGAAGGATTGATCAAAATATTTCTTAATGATTTCCACTCTTTTGCTTTTCCAGGCCCATGCTTGAGGTAGAATGAAAT
>JAYPLH010000211.1:0-3490 GCA_038365355.1 Fidelibacterota bacterium | reverse complement strand
CTAAAATTAACAGGCATACCATCTAACAGGCTTCCTGGTTGATTACACAATAGACTTGGAAGTGCATTATCTAGTCCGAAAAAAGCTGACACAAGAGTATCTTGTTCAACCTGTTCAGGATTTGTTTGTGAATAGGATATCTGTAGTAATAAAAAACAAATTATATATTTTTTCATCTTTAAAAAGAATCCCTTTTCAGCTTTTCTTTATTGCGTTTCTCTTCATTTTCTTCATATTTCTTAAACTGCTCAGCATTAAGCAAAATTTTCATCTCCTTGTTTTTAGATTTTTTTATAGATTTTAATTTTCTGTAATTAGCATATTTACTATCATTATCCCTTTTTAAACTTTTCATCTTGAGTGCATATTTTTTCGTGATTTTTTTAAAAACCTGTTTTTGATCTTCAGATAAACCTAATTCTTCAAAATATACTCTAATATGTTGATTCATTATTGCTTCTTGCTCCTCCGTTAGCATTACTTCTTGAGCCATGCAATATGACCTCATCAACATTATTATTCCGATTACAAAACTTTGTTTAAAAATTTTCATATAAAAAGATTCATAGCTACAATAAAAATTTTAATTCCACTTATCTTTTTTACTTCTCAATCATCTTAGACACCCAAATAAGCAAAAGGTTAAAAATATAATTCCTTAAGAAGTAAATAATTAATGAATTTGGAATTACATTGTATAAAACAAAAAAGCCCTCATTTAAGAGGGCCTCTCGTCGAGATTCTGGTTTTCTCGGTAGTAGCGGGGGAAGGATTCGAACCTCCGACCTTCGGGTTATGAGCCCGAAGAAAGTATAGTAATAAGTGGGTTTACAGAATGGTGTAACCATAGTGTAACCAAAAATAAGATAAAAGCCTCGTTTACGGGGCTTTTATCTTTAACATGAATAATAGCTACTAGAAAACTAACTTCACTTTTTCAACCTCCCTCCTCTTTTCCAACTTAGATCAAGGGGGTGCCCCTTTGCGTAATAATAGAGGCTCAAATCCTAACTTCATTTTTAGGAGGTTGTGCGGGGCATGCAACCGGCTATAAAATATTGTGATAAATTAGGCCAACATTTAGGTTGGATTACCCACTCAAAAAAAGCAGTGCTGCGCTACTTTGTTTAATAAATGTAATACCTACTATTCGTGTACCTTGAAAAATTCAGAGAGTTAAAGTTTTGTTTTTACCCTACAATATTATTTTATTATATTAGAATATGACTTTTCTTTTCAGTATATCCTCATACTGGTGGCCTATCAGGCCTAGATAAAATTCCCGCGCATCACTGCGCCTAAACAATAAACCAATATACTACCACTTAAAAAACCATAAGATAGTTTTATTTACTATCAAAATTGAGGATAAAAATGAATATTAAAACTTTACTATCAGAGAACGAACTACCTAGAAGCTATTACAATATTATTTCTGATTTACCAACATCGATACCTCCAGTTCTTCACCCGGGAACAAAAAAACCTGTTGGTCCAGAAGATCTATCACCCCTTTTCCCATTGGAGTTAATAAAACAAGAAGTTTCAAATTCTAGGTTTATTGAAATTCCTGACGAAGTAATTGACATATATAAATTATATAGGCCTTCTCCGCTTTACAGAGCAAGAGCACTTGAAAAGCTATTAGATACACCTGCAAAGATATATTATAAATACGAAGGAGTTAGTCCTACAGGTAGTCACAAACCAAATACTGCAATTCCTCAAGCATATTATAATAAAGAAGAAGGAATAAAAAAAATTACTACAGAAACTGGCGCAGGCCAATGGGGTTCATCATTAGCATTCGCTTGCTCGAAATTTGGTATTGATTTGGAAGTTTTTATGGTTAAAGTAAGTTATGAGCAAAAGCCATATAGAAAAGCAATGATGGAAGCTTTTGGAGCGAAGTGCATTGCAAGCCCCTCTAATCAAACAAATGTAGGTAAAAAAATACTTTCAGAGAATCCAGATTCAACTGGTAGTCTAGGAATAGCAATTTCTGAAGCAGTAGAAAGATGCGTAATGTCTAGCAATGTTAAGTATGCTCTAGGCTCTGTTTTAAATCATGTGCTAATGCACCAAACAATAATAGGTTTAGAGGCACAAAAACAATTAGAAAAATTAGATGCTAAACCAGATATTATAGTAGGATGCACAGGCGGTGGAAGCAACTTTAGTGGAATCGCACTTCCATTTCTAGGCGATTCAATAATTAATAATGATAAATTAATATTAAAAGCTATCGAACCTTCAGCCTGTCCTTCCCTTACAAAAGGTAAGTACGCATACGATTTTGGCGATACTGGACAGATGACACCTTTAACAAAAATGCATACTCTAGGCTCTCAGTTTGTTCCATCGGGTTTTCATGCTGGTGGATTAAGATATCATGGAATGGCACCTTTAGTAAGTCATTTAGTTAATGAAGGGTTCATCATACCTGAGGCATATAATCAGACTGATATTTTCAAAGCAGGTTTATTATTTGCGAGAGCTGAAGGTATCATACCAGCTCCAGAGGCAAATCATGCTGTCAAAGGGGCCATAGAATCTGCACTTGATTGCAAATTAAAGGGTGAGAAAAAAACTATCTTATTCAATCTATGCGGTCATGGTTATTTTGACATGCAAGCCTATATTGATTATTTTGACAACAAACTTTTTGATCACGAATATTCCGATAACGAAATAGCGATGGCCCTTTCGGGACTTCCCGCAGTATAGTTTATATCGATAATTTATTCTGAGGTATTTAGTATAACCTGAATACCTCAGAATAGTATTCATTAGGGATTATTTATGGTTGTTGATCAAATTAGGAACAAGCTTGTTTTAGAAAAAAAGAGTTTATTGCATAGTGAATTAATACCTCATGAAAAAGTAAGTAACAGAGGAATAAATCAACTTAATAATTACATTGGCAATATCCATCATGATATTATTCTGCCTAGTATTTTAATATGTAATAAAACCAATGTGATTATTGATGGTCACCACAGATTCCATGCCTTAAAATTACTGAACATCGCTCTAATTCCTGTTTCATTGATAGACTATAATTCTGATTTAATTTTGACTAATGAAGAGAATAGTTTATCAAAAAAAGAAATTATAGAATCTGCTAAGAACAAAAATATCTTTCCGCCGAGAACATCAAGGCATGTAATTAATTTTAAAAACCATAATTTTCCAATAATTATTATTTCAGACCTAAGAGTAATAAATTAAATTATTTTATTCCTTAAGATAAAATTATCCTTTTACTTGATAATAGGAGCCTAAATACTAACCTCATTTTTAGGGGGTTGTGTGTTGGGTGTTGTGGTTGATTTTAAAGCTAAATAATTACGGGGATGTGTACTATAAAATGCCTTTAAATAAAGTAAGGTGTAATCCTAGTGTGTAATAATTTTTGCCTTATATAGATAGGTTTTTTGTTTGTGGGAGGCAGTAAAACGATTCGATAAATCTTAATAGCACTCTATCT
>JAYPLH010000210.1:0-3490 GCA_038365355.1 Fidelibacterota bacterium | reverse complement strand
TTCAACTTTTGCATCATTTCCTTAGATGAAGTATCTACCCAAAGCATCTCTCCTGTTTCAGGGTCTTCAACCTTCACAAGGCCCAAGTCTGGAAATTCTAATTCAGCTGGATCTAATATTTGAATTGCTACACAATCATGTTTTTTATTTACAACTTTCAAAGAGGATATATAATTATCATCTAAAAAATCAGATAATAAAAATACTACACATTTCCTTTTAGCAACTTTTAATAAATAATCAAGAGCTTGTCTAATAGAAGTTTTAGAACCTATCGGATCAGTGTATAATAATTCTCTTACCACTCTAAGGACATGGGTTTTCCCTTTTTTAGGAACAATATACTTTTCTACAACATCTGAAAATAAAATTAGACCGACTTTATCATTATTTTTTATTGCAGAAAATCCTAAAACAGATGCAATTTCAGCTATATAATCCTTTTTCAGCTGACTTCTAGTTCCAAACTCACCAGATGATGAGATATCAACAAGTAAAAAAACGGTTAACTCACGCTCTTCCTCAAATACTTTTATAAAGGGTGAACCTGTTCTAGCAGTTACGTTCCAGTCTATTAACCTTATATCGTCACCAGGGTTGTATTCACGAACCTCAGAAAAGGTCATACCCCTTCCTTTAAAAATAGAGTGGTATTCTCCTCCGAAAAGATCATTCACTAATCCACGAGTTTTAATTTCAATCCGCTTAACTTTTTGAAAAATCTTTTTAGGAATCATGTAATGCTTATGGTACCTCTACTACTTCAAAAAGCCTTTGAATTACATCTTCCGAAGTCAATTCTTCTGCTTCTGCCTCATAAGAAAGTATTATACGATGTCGCAAAACATCAGCACCAATATTTCTAATATCTTCTGGTGTGATATAACCTCTGTTTTCAGTGAAGGCTCTAGCTTTTGCTGCTCGAACTAAATTTATTGTGGCTCGAGGAGAAGCTCCATATTCAATTATGCCTACTAAATCTTCTAATCCATTATTTGAAGGGTCTCTAGTCGCAAATATTAAATTTAAGATATAATCTTCAACTTTTTCATCAACGTAAATTTCTTCAATCACTTTCTGAGCATCAATTATTTCATTTTTCGAAATAATTGCTTTGATTTCTTCAGTTTTATTTGATCTAGTATTTTGTCGAAGGATAATTCTTTCAGAATCTAAACTAGGATATTTAACGATTAATTTAAATAAAAACCTGTCCACTTGTGCTTCTGGAAGAGGATAAGTACCTTCTTGTTCAATTGGATTTTGAGTAGCCATAACTAAAAATGGTTTATCTAAAAGAAACGTTTCCTCTCCTATCGTTATCTGTCTTTCTTGCATAGCTTCAAGCAATGCACTTTGAACTTTTGCTGGTGATCTGTTTATCTCATCAGCTAGAATAATATTAGAAAAAATTGGTCCTTTCCGAATGTCAAACTCTCCGCTTTTTTGGTTGTAAACTAATGTTCCTAATAAATCTGCCGGTAGCATATCTGGAGTAAATTGAATCCTTTGAAAATCAGTCTTAATTAAACTTGAAAGCGTTTTCACCATCAAAGTTTTAGCCAGTCCAGGTAATCCTTCTAATAATATATGCCCATCTGCTAACATGGCAATAATTAATTTGTTAATTAATTCAGATTGTCCAGAAACTACATTTCCCATATTTTTTTTCAGATCAGCAACAAATTTTGATCTTTCAGAAATTTTTTCATTAATCTCAGTTAAACTAAAGTTATTCATAATATTTTGGTTAAGAGGTTATATGTTTTAAGGCTGGAATTTCATCAACACTTTTGCCTAAATAATCAATTTCAAATTTTACGGATGGTGATAACTCATGTTTTGGAAATCTACTTAAAAACTCTTCATATTCAATCTTAGCACTTTTCGTATCATTTAAAATATTTGCATATACGTACCCTATCATAAAAAGTGCATGTGGCTCTTGCTCAGATCCAGAATAATTTTCAACAACTTTTCTATATTCTTGTATTGCAGTATTGAAGTCTCTCAAATCATTCATGTATATATCACCTAACATGTATTGAGCTTTTGATAAAAATTCATGTTTCGAATAATTTTCAATTAAAAACATTAAATGATCAACTGCTTCTTTTGTCATCTCTTTTTTTCGTAATGATTCAGTTTTATTTAATATATAGTCTGGAAATTCTTCGATCTCAATTTTCGCCTGTCCTCCTTGCTTAGAATTTGGATAACTACTGACAAGTTTTTCTAATGCGCCAAATCCAGAGGAAAGATTATTCTGCCAGTTAAGATGTATTGTGGATATTTTGTACAATGCATTAGAGGCTAGGCTATCATTGGGATATTTCTCTATTAATTTTTCCAAATCTTTTAAGGCCAGCTCAGGTTGATTATTTTTTAATTTTTCTTTTGAAAGTTCAAATAATTCTTTTGATGATTTTGAACATCCAATTAAAAATAGTAATCCTAAAATTGTAATAAACTTTATTTTCATTTTATCCCTCATATTAAAAGCCGCAAAAGTTAATGCATGTTTTATTTTGCAAAAAGTATTTGGTTAAATTTTATATCTTATTTTCGAACGATAGTTCCCAAAATATTAAAATAAGTTTTGTACACCCAATTGAACTCTACTTTCTTTATTTTCTTGCAATCTATAAGCATAATCTATTCGAAAAGGACCCAAAGGTGTTCTTATTGTCATACCTAAACCAGCATTCCACTTCATATTTGAAAATGAGACAGATGATAATTGGCTAGTTAAGATTCCACCATCACTAAAAATAGTAAGCCCGATTAATTTATATATATCTGTTCGAAATTCTAAATTTGTCATTAATCGAACTGTCTCCCCATGGGGAATACCATCTTTATTACTAAATCTTAATACATCCCAAGCTCTCATCGAAGTACTCCCTCCAAGATAAAATTTTTCATAGGAATAATCATTATAATCCTCATCCCAATTCCACATTTTCCCCAACTGCGTTCTTAGAGCAATAACACTTTTACTTATAATTGGATAATATGTTTGGAAAGTAGCATCTGTTTTAAAATATTTTCTAGAACCTCCGAACCCAGTAGATTTGAAGGTTAAATCCAATAGATAACCCTTTTTTGTAAACAATGGGTCATCCTTACGATCAAAATATATTTTACTTAAAAGCGACCTCTCTTGAATGTTTGTTTCAGATTTATCGCTAAACTCCTCCCACACTATTTTATTTTCAATATAAGATCGATTTTTCAATTGAATACGCTGCTTAAAATTTGCTCCAAATCTATCAATTGATTTATCATAGTTTTTATAATCCTCATAGATTATAAATCGTTCAAAGTATCCTGTTATAGTAGTAGGAATCCTAATATTTAAGAACCAATTACTTGAAATGCTTGCATCATACCTAAACCTAGGGTTCGCAAAATCAGTTTCCATAGGAACTCCTGCAAGAAGTTTTGTTGAGAATTGCTTAGGAGTATTGTATGCAGCACGGTTGCGCCA
>JAYPLH010000209.1:0-3498 GCA_038365355.1 Fidelibacterota bacterium | reverse complement strand
TAATATATACACAATCATTCTGATCACCCAGTGGGAGAAGAGAAACATCCTGTGTACGATCGATTAGACCTTGCTGACCATATGGAGAAGAACCACCTGGCCACTCATTAATTCTATTAGATGTTGTAATCAAAGAACATCTATCAAGGTCAACAACTGGCGAAAGTGTATTCTTGGTGGTAGATAAATCAATGAGCATAGTCAATGATTTCTCACCATCCAATTTAGCATTCTCATTAACTTCAGAAGCAACCATCTTTGGATTGGGGAAGAAGTTAAGATCATTCAATGTAACGGGAGTATAAGAACCATCGTTAACGAATGATGCTTGATCTCTAGGAGAAGAACCACCTTCACCACCACCATCTCCAACAGATGTTGCGGTAGTTGTATTAATTCTAGCGGTGATATCCGTTTCAGGCATATTCATGACAGAAACGGTTGGTGTAAGAGTTTCAAATTGAACATTCTGAGAAGCAAAGACTTGATTGCCACCCGCACGAATGCCGTTATTTGCAACACCTGCCATTTGAAGCATATAAGTATCCATCCAAGGACATTCAAGACTTGTATGAGTCTTATTAATGTCGATAAGAGGAATGCCATCAAGATTATAACACTGAACAATCGCGCCAGACGCATGAGTTACGTCAGTGGTGCCGCTTGCGCCTCTACCAGAGGTGGCAACAGTAAGTGTCTTACCATCACTAGAAACAGCATTATATTTGATAATCTCATCACCAATCTTGATATATCCTGGATTAGCATCACTAATTGCAGCACCATTTACAACTGTGTGGAATGCAGTTGCATTATCTACAGAGATTGATGTTGCAGCCGCTGCTAATGCACTAGTCAAAGATGTATCAGAAATTTCAGAAATAACACCTTCAATCTTAACATTATTCTGTCTGCTATGCATACCATTGTTTCTATGATAAACAAGAATTTCTTTCTCGTCATTTGCATAGGTAGGTGCAGCAGATAGATAGGCACCGAAAGAATCACCACTTTCAGTAGAAGATGTGACAGTTGCAGTCCAACCTCCCGTCTCGTTCAGAGTTTCAGTGTCAGTGAATGCACCAGTAATATAATGGAGAACCAGATTGGCAGAACCATCCCAGGTCTTAACGATACCAACTGATCCAGAAGTTGCACCAGTAACAACATCGCCAACTTCTAAGGATCCTGATACGTTACCAACAACCATAGTCGCTAATGCTTCAGAGGATCTAACTAAGAAGGTAGACGATGATCCTGCTAACCAGTTACCATCAACATCATTGACTGTAATGGTATCTGCAGCACTGCTAGATGTTGTGGAAGAAACTACAGTTGCCTCAGCATTAGAGGTAAGTTGCAGTAAACGAGCACCAATACTAAATGTATATTGCGTGCCAGCAGGACCAGCGGTAAGAACTAGTTTTGGTTTAATAGTCTGAATAGGATTATCGATCAGTCTATGAACACCACCATTACCCTTACCCTGAGGACTATTATTCAATGCAACTGTTCCTTGAGTTTCAGTAAAGTTTGCACGATAAATTGTAAACTTCAGATCTTCGTACTGGTCGGCAGTCCAAGTAGATGCGTTCTGTGATTTGAACAGAACACCAGCATAAGGTTGTTCGGAGATAGTTCTATCTCCGCTAACTTCAACATCACCCATCCTAGAAATCCAAACCTGATACTCATTCGAGTCAGACAGAAGAACAAAGCAATATTCAACAGATGCCTTGAGATAAACAGGTGCTTTGAAAGTAAACTTAGTAGGAACTGCAGCAGTTTCGGAAAGTTCTACCTGATCAGGTGTGATGGTAACGTCAGAGAAAGGAAGAATGGTTTTTGTAGGATAACCATTTTCCATAGTTCTGATCTGCATAGAGATGGGGATGTTATCATCTTTCGTATTGAAGAAGATTTCAACAGCAGAGACGAATACACCACCTTCTTCCTCATGGATAAAGGATTGTGCAAGAGGGTCATACCAACCAATCTGACGTGTCTCAGTTCTGGTTGTTTGTACAACTCTATCTTCAGAAACAGTATCACGAACAATCTCAGCATTTCTAACTGCGAGAATATTTTCTTGGACTGTTTGTAAAGTACCTGTTGCTGAGTAAGTTGCATCCGCAGAAGAATCTACTGTACCAGGTGATTTACTATTCGTTGAAGAAGTTGTGAATCTAAATGCACGAGTTCCAGTCGCCCAACGTGGATTTGCATCATTCTTAGGAGAAGGAACAAAGAATGTACCCTGCATGTTACCAACATTATCAGTTAGCAAACGACGATCTTGAACAACTGCTCTAGCGCCAGATGTTTGACCAACTAAAACTTCACCAACTTGCATATTACCAAAGAAGTCTGGAGAAACAGTTTCCGAAATTGCAGTGATGTCATGATTAATAAGTGCTGTCTGAGAAGCATATGATGTGGGAAGAACTTCTGTACCCCTGCCATAAGGATTAGTCTTATAACCATCATCGGGTGCAGCAACCTTTAATTGACAACCAGAGGTTTGACCAATGACAGTTTCACCAACAACAAAAGGAGTTTCATTTGTTCTTGCATCCGTAGAGGAGTTCTTAATCAATTCAATCACCTTAGGAGTGATGTAATTGGTTACATCAACACCATCGAAGAATCCATACATTCTTGTACGAGGCTTCAAACGATCAACATTAAATCCAATATTACGAGAACGAATCCAAGGAATATTACTCCTAGAAAGAACTGAATCACCTAAAGATCTACGCTCAATCTTAGGAACAACTCTAGTACGAATACCCTGACGTGCTTGGTTATTAACAACACGGAAGGTACGACGTTCGTGGAGATAGAACAGACCTTGACGACGTTGACCGTGACCAGCACGACCCAACTGACGACCAATACCATAAGTACCAGATCTAGATTGTTGCTGAGAACTAGATGTTAGTGTTTCACCAGTCCAGTTGGTTTGCCAAGAACCCCATTGGATAGGAGCAAAACCATTCTGGTCAATCTGAAGGTCTCTAGCAACAGCAGAGAAGTCACCTTCAACGTTCTCAACACGAGCAGGAAGACGAACAGTATCAATCCAGTCATCAGATGCGGGTGTAAGGTCGATGCGACCGATAAAGGTAAAGACGTTGAATGGGTTAACGTTTTCAGTTCTAGATGCATAAGGTTGTGTGATGAGTGCCAAATCTTCATAAGGCAGCATCAAAACATTGCCATCAGTTCTTACAATATTTGTAGAATCATCCGCATTATACTGAAGTGCTACGTTTGTAGTATAGTGTTGTGGACGTAATTGACCCTCTCTGAAATCAAGAGAACACTTATAATCAGGATGAAGAACATCCCCAGTTGTATGATCGGTAAAATCATCAACAACATAACCATTCTTTAAACGATCAAATCCATTTTCATCATAAGTCTTAGTGTTTTCTGCTTGTGATTCAAGCATCGAGAGAGATGTATAATACTCAACGTGAGTAAGTCTTTGCTCAA
>JAYPLH010000208.1:0-3516 GCA_038365355.1 Fidelibacterota bacterium | reverse complement strand
AAACATTCATGTCTTTCCAAAGTGAAGGAGAAGTGGGTATAGATAATGCAGATGGGTATAAGCTTTTCCCATTAAATCATAGTGACCGTTTAGTTGCAATGAGCTATGCAGATGATACAGGCCTAGATATCAATAACCTACCTTATGATTATGAAGGAAACATCTTGATCCCCTTTGATATTATGAAGTTGCAGCTAGATGGAGAATCCTATGTAACGCAGGAAGAAGAAGTTACATTTACTTGGGATATTAGTAATCTACCAAGCCATATCTCTTTAACGCTTATTGATCAGCTTACAGATATTGAAACAGATATGGGTCTAGTATCATCTATTACTTTTACCACTGAGCCCAAAGGTTCTTTTAGCACCAGCTATAGTGGACCAGTAGGTACTTACCCTGCCCTTGGAGAAGCTAGATTTAGTATAGTCGTCATTTACGATGCCTTAACAAGTGGTGGTACTATCAAAATGCTGCCAGCAGAATTTGCTTTGCATGCTGCCTATCCTAACCCATTCAATCCATCTACTACGATCAGCTTTGATCTACCAGAGACTGGAAAAGTATCCTTAAATGTCTATGACCTTAAAGGAGCACTGGTTGGAACGCTGCTGAATGAAAGTAAGGTTGCAGGTACCTATCAGTATAGATGGACACCATCAAGTGAACTTGCATCTGGTATTTACCTCTTTGAATTAAAAACTAAGAACAAGACCAGACATCAAAAAATTACATACATTAAATAGGAGTTCATTGTGAACAAAAAATACTATATGATACTCAATGCATTAATAGTTAATGCTACCATCTTTGCCCAGGGAGTTACTTTTCCTGATGAACCTGTTCAGGCACCAATCGGAGGGTTAGGGCTTTTAGCTGCTGGAGGTGCTGCTCTTGCGTATAAAAAATTAAGAAAAAAGTAAATCTACCCCTATCAAACGGGGTATGCCTCCCTACTTTCGTTGAGTTAATGAATTGGTATTGGCTTTGCATCCCCCAAAAATGTATCCCCCCTTAGGTTATAATTGACATACTTAGATAGGATGTGGCAGAAATGATATACATCCATATAAACAAAAACCCCCGTCAATAAACGAGGGTTTCTGAGAAGTGGGCGTTGAGAGATTCGAACTCCCGACATCTGCATTGTAAGGGCAACGCTATCAACAATTAAGTCCTTATATTACAACACTTACAGAGTAGTGAAATAAAAGTTTCCTTTTCGCCACTTTTTACCCCTAAATAGCATTTAAAAGCTTAGTGAAATATGAGTCATCACTTGGTGGAGTAAGTCTAAGATTGATTCTGTCTTTAAATGATGGGGAATCATCTCTTAACTTTCCGAGATTGAACTTAGCATACTTCTTTGTCATCATTACTAATGTATGACTAATCTCTTGAGATACCATCTTAATATCTCCCGTAATTTCCCAGCGTCTAGCTGCGTATGTATTTTTATTATTTCAGTAAAACCATTTTTTTCATTTTTTTATATGTGCCAGCATTAATTGTATAAATATAAACACCAGCACTCAAAGAATATCCATAGTCATTTGTCGCATTCCATCGAGTTGTATAATAACCAGGTGATTGAGTTTGATTAACTAAAGTCTTTACATTTCTACCGGCCATATTATATATCGATATCGTTACCATCGTCTCCTCAGGTAATGCATAACTAATCTGCGTACTTGGATTGAATGGGTTCGGATAATTTTGTTTTAAAGCATAGACCGCTGGTAATTTTATCTCCTCGTCATTCGATAATAGTAAATCAACAACATTAATAGTATAGTTTCGACTTACAACATTTAAACTATCAGACACACTGACAATAAAAACATAAACGCTATCTTTATCTGGTTGACCAAACATTCTAGATCCTTGTAAATCTAACCAAGCTGGAGCTCCCTCAAGAGTAAAATAAAAATCAGAATCAACATCATTTGCTAAGAGAGAAATATCAACTCCTGTTGTTAAATTCGTTTCATATGAAAAACTTTCCATTAAAAAGTATGGAGGATCGTTAATTGGGAAGATTTCTACTTCAAATGAGTCAAAAATACTTTCATTAAAATTATTGGTAGCATTAATCGTAATATTATAAACTCCATGAGTGTTAGGCTCAACACTATATATATTTAATATGTTTTCAGCACCTATAAATGTATTTATACATGAAGTGTCATTAATAAAACTTGAATAATTAATTCCCCCACCGATAAATCTGAAGATAGAATCTAATTTTATCTCAACAGTATCAGTGAAATCTTCATCTAGCGACACATTTGCCAGCGTTTGGTTAGTATGAAGATCAAAATTAATTGGCAAATTGTAATTACTATCTTCATCAAGTTGAAGACTATCTAAAACTGGAGAGTAGGTATTAATTTGAACATAGTTTGAATCAATATTAAAATATAAATGTCTTAACCAGCCTCCAGTACCATGAGAAAAACCCTCGTTTGGGACTCTTTGGTAATTTGCCAGCATGAAATAAGTATCTCTTCCTTGATAATTGGCAATGAATAAATCTTCTCCATATCTATGCCCTGTAAAAGCTAAAAATAGATTTGAATTGTGCTTGAGACTATTATACAGAAATTCTCCGAAAACATTTAAATCAGGTACCTCGCCGCTATTATCGGAACTTGGTATTATTAAATCATGAGAAACAATAATTGCGCCTCTATTTTTATAAACACTTAAAAGACTATCTACCCATATCATTTTGTTGTTAATACCAATATTACTATCAATCCAAAAATCTAAATTAATTACAATAAAATCTCTGTTATAAGCAGAAAAAAGAGTAAAATTATTTTCATTACTTAGGGTATCATAAGAACCACCATAATATATTTTTTCTTTAAACCTAGTTGGTCCAAAATAATAATTATAATTTTCAATTGGGTAGTCATGGTTACCAGGCACTAAACCATAAGGTATACCATCAGGAAATTCTGTCGTGTTTATATTTTCTAAAATTGTGAAACCAGAATCTGCAGCTTCCCATTGTTCTATACTCAATGATTGTTCTACGATATCTCCAACATGTGCAACGTATGCTATACCTAATGAATCTTTTTGATTAGCAATCCATCTGACCTGTTCAATAAAGTGACCTGGGTTATAGTGCATCATCTTTTGGGTATCTGGCAATACTATTAATGAAAAATTTTCACCATTACTTTTTTCAACAAAGGAAAAAACTAACCAAAGCATAATCAAGTATTTGATATTTTTAATAAAATTCATATATAACAAATTATCAAGTCAACTTTATAATCTTCAAACCAAAATAATCACATATTGAATTAGTTCATAATTCCTAACAAATAGGGTATGCCCCCCGCTTTGGTTGAAATAAGTGATTGAATTAGGTTTGTATCCATACAAAGTGTATCCATATAATGATTATAAATGTCATACAATGATTAGAGATGACAACTTTGACAGATATCCATAAAAACAAAAACCCCCGTCAATAAACGAGGGTTTCTGAGAAGTGGGCGT
>JAYPLH010000207.1:0-3518 GCA_038365355.1 Fidelibacterota bacterium | reverse complement strand
AAATGGCAGCTGCCATTGGGACAGATATAAACCCAACACCAATTCCAATAACCGCGCTGGAGAACATTTCTCCAATGATCGCCATAAGTGAAAGTAGTGCTAAAATTGCTATATGCCCGCCAGTCATATTTGCAGCAAGTCTCATTGTAAGAGCGAATGGTTTTACAAATAAGCCCATTACCTCAATAGGAATTAATATTATGTAAACTGGCCATGCTAAACCATGTGGCACTAAATTTTTCCAGTGTTTGATAAATCCGTATTTTTTCACGCCCGCAATTATAATTGAGAAAAATGTTACGGTCGCGAGTCCCGCAGTAACATTAAAATTGCCCGTAGCTGTTACCCCACCATGCAACATATTATTAATTGTAGAATGAGGATCCGTCTTAAAAATAAAACGATCTAATAAACCAATAGTGTCAAATATTGGAACCATTCCTATCCCATTTGCAAAGAGAATAAAGAAAAAGAATGTTAGAAAAAGAGGCGTCCATGTCATTACCCAGTTTTGACCAACATTAGGTCTTGATATTGAATCCTTTACAAACTCCACAATGTATTCGATTAAGGTTACCCAACTGGATTTTTTTTTACCTTTACTTGATAAATATGACCTAATTGGTAAGATAATGACAAAGGATACAATTAAAGCAACAATCCAGAGCATCAAAACATGCTTGGTAACTGAAAAATCAATACCGAGTATTTTGGGTAATTGAATAATTGGATGGGATAGGTCAGAGTTCGATACGTGATGTATGATATTGGGGCCAACTTGTTCTAGAACCGATTGTCCGTAATTATTAGTATTAGCAGCTACCATCTTGAAAATCAGAAATTATTTATAAAATTTTAATTTTAAATATAAAAAAACACTACAATTTCTCGGACAAAGTTAAGCATAAATTCAGTTTGTTTAAAATAAATTAGAACATTTAATTAACATGCTTAGCAAAAGTTCAGGTACAGTTAATCCATTTTATAATAAATATTAATTATTTAAGTATTAATATTTTTATCAACCAGTTTATTAACTGTCTTTTTTTGGTGAGTTGTAGAGCTGAGAAAAACCAAGAATTAAACCGGCAAATAACGATATTATAAAAATTAAGGGGAAGGTGTTAAGCCTAGAGTCTATGAAGAAACCCCCGCAGGATAGTATTAATATGTAATAAAATAATGATTGGACTGAAGCCATCACAGGAGCTGCAGATTTAATTATTTTATGAAAAGTGTTCATTAAATACTAACTTGTTATTAACGTATTATGAATACTTGAATTTCCTAAAATATATTTTACTTTATGATAGAATCAATAACTAGGTCACATTGCCCTTCAAATTTAGCACCATCTTCAATGTGTAGTTTCCGGTAACTAATATCACCTTTTAATTCACTTGTTTTCTTTAGCGTCACAGAACCTTGCGATTGAACATGCCCATTAACTGTGCCCCCTAAAATAATATTTGCACATGTAACATTACCATTCACAATAGCGCCTTTAGCTACCCTAATTGAGCCTCTAGTGTTAATATTTCCATGAACTTGACCATAAATAATTATCCCTTGCTCTAGTTGTATTGGGCCATTTATTTTTGCGTCAGGGCCAACCATTGTGTAAACATTTTTAAATTTTGATTTATTCATTATCTTTTAAAAGTTAAATCTTTTTTTAAGTATTCAGGGAAGTATATTAATGGATCAATAGAATCTTCACCCTTCCATATTTCGAAATGTAAATGCGGTCCTGATGAAATTCCTGTATTTCCGACATAACCTATAACATCACCCCCTTTAACAACATCCAATCTAGAAACTAAATTCTTTTGATTATGGCCATAAAAAGTAATATAGTCATCTCCATGATACAAAATAATAAGGTTCCCCATTTCATATGTCCAACCTGAAAAGATAACAACCCCAGAGGTTGCAGACCTTATGGGAGTTCCCTCCTTTGCAACAATATCAATACCTCCGTGTGCTATATCAATGTTAAAAGCTTCACTACCCATCCTTTGACTAATGAAACCTTCAGCAGGTAAAAAGGAAGGAATGTTATCTGATAAAGTAATCAGATTACTTTCAGGAATAACCATTAAAACACTATCTGTAACTTTAGGTATGCCAGAAAAATTAAGCTCAGCTCCCAATGAATTTCTCACAAATTCATCCATATGAATTAATTTTTCAAGATTTTCAGTTAAATGAAGGACTTTCAACCTTTCATTGGCTAAAACATTGTATTTACGCTTAATGTTCTCGTATTCTGATACTTTGGGAATGTATTTAATTGACAATACAAACAATACAAATAAAACAAATAGAGGAAAAATGGTCAGTACCTTTAAAAAAAAACTGCTTAAACTATAAGATTTTGTTTCAGAATCATCATCTGGAATTATGAAGAGTGTTAATTTTTTCCCCATACGGAATTATACCGAGCGCATTAGGTCTAGGATTCTCTCTAGATCATCATCTGAGAAGTAAGTTATTTCAATTGCACCACCAACCTGTGATGTCTTTATTTGAACCTTAGTCCCAAATATTTCTACTAATTGATTCTCTATCGCTTTTATAGGCCCTCTATTTACTTTTAATTTATTTATTTTTTTTATTTTTTTTGATGGCCGAACAATCGCCTCAGCTTCTCGAACACTAAGTGATTCATTAATAATTTTTTTCCAAAAAACTTGCATAGCAGAAACGGTTTTTTTCTGCAGAATTGCTCTACCATGCCCAGCAGAAATTTTTCCTTCTCTAATACTTTTCCTTATTTCAGGGGGTAATTTAAGTAGACGTAAAGAGTTCGAAATTGTGGCTCGCTTTTTACCTATAATTTTTGCTATGCCATCATGAGACAAACCATGCTCACTATTTAAAATTGCGTACCCTTCAGCTTCCTCAATTGCATTTAAATCCTCCCTCTGAATATTTTCTACGAGCGCTACTTGCATCATTTCAGAATTATTTTTTACATTGATAATGTATGCTGGAATAGATTTAATCTTAGCCTTCTTTGCAGCTCTCCATCTCCTCTCCCCAGCCACTATTTCATAATATTCACCATTCTCTCTAATAGTAATTGGAGTTATTACTCCATTACTTTTTATGGAAGAACTTAATTCTGCAAGAGAGTTTTCATCAAAATCTCTTCTAGGTTGATCCGGGTTCGGTCTAATGTCATTTATTTTTACCTTATTGACTCCAGGCCGCTTAGAAAAATTAGTATTAGTTTTAGATACAGGTTTAATAATTGCATTAATTCCTTTACCTAATCTTTTAGATGACACGTTGTAATATCTCCTCGGTTAAACTTAAATAATTTTTAGCACCGTTAGAACTTGCATCATACAGCAATGCTGGTTTCCCAAAACTAGGTGCTTCACTCAATTTAACATTTCTATATATCAGAGTCTTGAATAATTTGTCCTTAAAATAGCTTTTAACCTCTTCAACTACTTGTTTTGATAAATTTAATCTACTATCATACATCGTCATAAGAACACCACCAATTA
>JAYPLH010000206.1:0-3520 GCA_038365355.1 Fidelibacterota bacterium | reverse complement strand
GCCATTTTCCGCCAATCTCTATCTTTCCTAGCTTCCTCAAAATGTCTTTTAGCACGGGTTTTATTTTTTTTACCCATTTCAGCTATACCTAATTCCAACCATCCTCCTCCAAATCTTTTTTTAATATCAATGCAAGATTGAGCCGACGCCGCAGCTTTATCCCATTCCTTTATATTATTATAAGCAGATGCTAAGTTGAAAAACTTATTGAAATCTTTTTTATCAATTTTTGTTGAAAAACTTAAGTTTTCAATAGCATCTACATAATTTTCTTGTTCTAAATATAGGATACCCAATCTCATAAAACCATCCGCATAGTCTGGGTCTATTTGAATAACAGTTTTCAATTTATCTTCAGCTTTACTGTAATCCCCAATATCTGTGTACAATTTCCCTAAATTTCCATAAGCTTTTGTATAGCCAGGATTTATTTCTATTGCCTTATTATAGTGAATAATAGCCTCATTATTATTTCCATCTGCTTCGTAGGCTGTTCCCAAAGTAAACCATGTCTTTTCATGATCAGGTTTTATTTCTATTACTTTTTGCAATGACTCTATCGCTTTTTTTGATTGCCCTTGCTTTTTTTGCAATACTCCAAGTTGAAAGTATGCAAGATAAAAATTTGAATCAAACTCTAGAGCTTTTTCGTAATATTCTCTAGCTTTAGATACATCCCCTCTTTTATAAGATTTGTTTCCTGCATTTAAGAACTGTTTCGTAACATTATCTAAACCTTTTCTAGCTTTTTTATGCTCAGGATAGATTTCAAGAGTTTTTTTAAAGTATTCAGCTGCACCTTCAATATCCTTTTGTCTAAATCGGGTTAATCCTTTATAAAATTCAGCATCTGGGAAATAAGGATGATCTTTTGAAATTATTTCATAATTTTTAATTGCTTCTTCAAATAAACCTTGTTGGACATTGCGATTCCCGTTTTGAATATTTTCTGATATTTTTGCAATGACATTAGACCATTCCCTAAAATCTTCATCTTTTTGGACAGCCTCTATTGAATATTCATTTGCCTTTTTCAAATTTCCCTTATGCAAATGTAGTTTTGATAAACTTTTCAAAGCAGGGGCAAAAGAAGGGTCTATTTTAAGGGCCTGATTAAATAGATCTTCAGCTAAGGTCAGGTTACCATTCTGCAACTCAAAATTTCCATCCTCTAAAAGCTTATCAGGACTTTGCGAAAGTAATATTCCAATAAAAAAGAAATATATTAAAGGCATCTTTTTTCCTTTACAATGTATGTTATTTTAATGATACAAAAAATATAGTGTGTTGATTTTAACAATAAAATTAAAATAAAATGTATTAGTTTTGGTTATTAGATTTTGTACTTGCATCTAATTTAGATTCAAGCTCTGTAATTTCATTAGATAGCTTTTTAGCAGAGCTTTCCATTTTAATCAATTTTTTATTAACAGCAGAAATATTTTCATCAAGTAGAAGTAGTTTTTCTTCAGCTAATTTATTTTGTCGATTATATGTTGAAACTTTTTCATTTAATATTTTTAATTCATTTTTCAAATCATTCAGACTTTGCAATAAACTATTTCTTTCTTTTTCACTTTTTTGATCTAAAGAATTAATTTTTTGTTTAAGATCTTCTAATTCACCATTAACATTATCTATTTTCTCATTAACAGAATTGTAATTCGAATTAACAAGGAGAATTAAGTCCTCTTTTTGTATAATAAGTGCTCTGCTTAAATCCTTAATTAAAGTGGAGTTTTCTTTAACACCATTTTCTACATCACTGAACCTACCTTGTACTCGTATTACTTCCTGAATATTATTTGCAAGAGCTCCCGCCATCATATCAATTTGATTCTGACTTTTTTCTTGATCAATGTAGAGGTCTTTTATCTCATTTTTTGTTGTTACCAAATTCCCGGAAAGCAGATAGTAATTATCCATACTTGTATTCAGTTTTTCATTCATTTTTTTTACAAGATTATCTAAAGTTCTTAAAGTATCACTTAATCCACCAATCTTTTGATTATGTTCGGCAATCTTCACACGGTTATTAATTAGATCATCCTTATTATACTCTAAGTTCTGATTATGCTGCCTAGTTTTTGATTGGAGTCTCAATAACTCAATTTCAAATTCATTTTGAATTGCTTCAATATTTAGATATAAGTCATTTAAATCTTCAATAGAAAAACTAAGAGAATCTTTTAAATGATTTACTTGTCCAGTAAGATAACGAACATTACTATTTAACTGATCAAGACGATCAGAAAAATAAGTAAGATCCCCTTTTCTGGCCGTGTCTTCCCTACCTAAAACATCAGAAGGACTAATTTTTATAGTCCCTTGATCTGTTTTTAGAAAGATTCGGTTTTGATTCTCATTAACAATTTTTCCCTGTAAGATGGAGCCATCTTTAAGGAAAAATATAGTTAACTCTTGCCCATAAATATTTATTGAGAAATAAAAACAAAAGGATATAATTATCTTTTTTAACATTAGTTTGCAAATGATAAACCCGTGAATCTAAATGAATGGAATGATTAGATCAACTTATTGAAAAAAATAAAAAGCTCTGTAATTCAGAGCTTCTTATACTAGTACCGAAGGCCGGACTCGAACCGGCACGGGAGTTATCCCACATGCCCCTCAAGCATGCGTGTCTACCAATTCCACCACTTCGGCAATATAAAAACTTAATTATTCTGCATCCAAATCAAGTGTAGCTTCCTCATTGATAGGCATTGTTTCAGTTGGTAAAATATCTTCACGACCTTCAGCAGCATCTTTAACCAAAGAAGAAGTATTACTATCACTCCTACTAGTTAGAACGCTGATTAATACAGCTAGAGTAAGAAACAATGTTGCAAGCCAGGTCGTAATCCTGCTAAGTACATTCCCAGCATTTTGTCCTCCTAGCATGGAACTAGCAGCATTTCCTCCAAATGTACCTGACAAGCCTCCACCCTGACTAGCCTGCATAAGCACTACTGTTATGAGTATAACACTAATTATTGTATGGAGTACAATTAAAAATCCTGTCATGCTTTTCTCCTAATTTTTTTCAACATGGTTAATTATTGATGCAAAAGAATCTTTATCGAGGCTAGCGCCACCGATTAAAAAACCGTCTACACCAATTATTTGGATTAAATCTTTTGCGTTTTCAGTATTTACAGATCCACCATAAAGTATATGACAATTATTTGATTCTGGGAATAATTTTTTTAGGACTGAATTTATAAAATTGTGTGTCTGGAATATCTGGTCTTTATTTGCTGTCTCACCAGTACCAATTGCCCAAATTGGCTCATACGCTATGATACATCCATTCAGCGATTCAACTCCCTCCAAACCTTTTTTTATCTGATTCTCAAGGAAATCTTCAGTAAGACCAGAATTTCGGTCCTCTATTGTTTCACCGATACATAATATAGGCTTCAGGCCTGCTGATAATATCGCTTTAATTTTTTTATTTATCATGTGATCATTTTCATAAAATAATTGCCGTCTTTCTGAATGTCCAACAATGATATAC
>JAYPLH010000205.1:0-3541 GCA_038365355.1 Fidelibacterota bacterium | reverse complement strand
TAATGGGGAGATTAATTGGTTCACTGGTGGAAAACTCAATGCATCTTACAATTGTATTGATAGACATATTGATGCCGGTTATGGAGATGAGGTCGCTATTATTTGGGAAGGAAATGATCCAAAACAGTCAAGAAAATTTACATATTCAGATTTGTTAAAAGAGGTCTCCCTTTTTGCAAATGCTTTGAAATCTTTAGGAGTTCAGAAAGGAGACCGTGTTTGCTTATATATGCAAATGATTCCAGAGCTAGCTATTGCTGTTCTAGCCTGTGCTAGAATAGGTGCAGTTCACTCAGTTGTTTTTGGAGCCTTCTCGAGTGATTCTTTGAGAGATAGAATTAACGATTCCGAATGTAAAATATTAGTTACTCAGGATACGGGTGTAAGAGGGAATAAGCAAAATATTCCTATGAAAGAAAATGCAGATAGGGCTGTAGAAGAAACGCCTTCCATACAGCAGGTAGTCGTTGTAAAAAGAACAGGTGAAAAAGTATCTATGGATTCTGAATTGGATATATGGTGGCATGAGGCTATTTCAGGAGAAAGTCCGATTTGTGAGCCGGAGATTATGGAAGCTGAAGATCCACTATTTATTTTATACACCTCAGGTTCAACGGGGAAGCCAAAAGGAGTATTACACACAACAGGTGGTTACCTAGTTTATACGTCTTTTACACATGAGTTAATCTTTGATTATAATCCAGGAGACATTTATTGGTGTACGGCTGATTTAGGTTGGATAACTGGACATTCATATATTGTTTATGGTCCTCTTTCTAATAGAGCAACTACGATTATGTTTGAAGGGGTTCCTAATTACCCAGATTATGGAAGATTTTGGGATGTAGTTGATAAACATAAAGTAAATCAATTTTATACAGCACCTACTGCTCTTAGAGCATTAATGAAAGAGGGAGATGATTGGGTGAATTCTAGAGACCTATCGTCTCTTTGTTTGCTTGGCACTGTGGGAGAGCCAATTAAGGAGCCTGAGTGGAAATGGTATTATGAAGTAGTAGGTAAAAAAGAATGTCCTATCGTAGATACTTGGTGGCAAACAGAAACAGGTGGAATTTTAATTTCTCCACTTCCTGGTGCAACCCCTACCAAACCTGGTTCAGCTACTTTGCCCTTTTTTGGTGTTAAACCTGTATTAATGACAGAAAATGGTAATGAAATTAAGGGAAATAATGTTAATGGATTGCTTGCACTAAAAACCTCTTGGCCAGGACAAATGCGTACTATATATGGAGACCATGAGCGTTTCATTGACGTTTATTTTTCTCAATTCCCAGGATATTACTTTACTGGAGATGGAGCAAAGAGGGATGAAGATGGTTATTATTGGATTACTGGAAGAGTAGATGATGTAATAAATGTATCAGGACACAGAATCGGAACCGCTGAGGTTGAAGGGGCCATTGGAAAAACTACCGGCGTTGCAGAGGCTGCTGTTGTGGGTTTCCCTCATGATATTAAAGGCCAAGGAATTTTTGCATTTGTTACACTTATGACTGGTATAGATCCTTCGGAAAAAATTAAGTCTGGAGTTTTGGATATGGTCACTAAGGATATAGGACCACACGCGAAACCAGATAAAATACAATTCACGCCAGCATTACCTAAAACTAGGTCTGGAAAGATAATGCGTAGAATTCTAAGAAAAATAGCAGAAGGCGATTATAATAATTTGGGCGATATATCTACCCTTGCAGATCCAAGTGTAGTAGAAAGTCTTATTTCAAAGAATCAGTAAGCTTTTTATTTGTTTGCCGTAATCTTTTTGTAAGCATTTTCATTATTTGCTTTATAATTTCAGAATTGCTAGCCATCAACTCAAAAAAACCATCCTGATCAATTTTTAACAAAATAGATTCTCCGCTCGCAACTGCATCTGCTGATCGGGGTTCTTGATCGAGGAGAGACATCTCACCAATACAGTTTCCTTGCTCTAAATTTGCAATAATCTGATTATTTTTTATAATATCTACTTTTCCTGAAATTATTACAAATAAAGAACTACCTGAGTCACCCTCTTTAAAAATAACATCTTTCTCTTCTAAATGTATTTCTAATGCTATTTGAGCTATTTTGGATAATATATTTCCGGGAATATTTTGAAAAAGATTTACAGATTTCAAAAGAATAGTTTTTTCAAGAATTGAATACATATTATTTTCTTCCTTTATTGAAATTTTATTATCTATGAAGTTCCTATTAAGATATAATTTTTCTGTTTTATTTAAAAAATTGTAATTAGTGTTTATGTTTTTAATAGACTTCCAGTCTATTTTTTTTAACAAATTTATTTTTTCATTTTTTAAACAGTAATCTAGTGAAATATTTTTTTTCCAAATGTGATTACTTTCCATCCAAAGTAATAAGAAATCATCTTTTGGTAAAAATTTTGTATCAAAAAGTCCAATTGCAACTTTTGAAGGTTTGATATCAGGGTCAATCAGCGGTAGTATAAACTTCTTAGTGTTTGATGTAAATGTCGATTCAACTAGTTCAAGAACTAAGGGCAAAAGTTCTTTATCATTACTTTTTACATAATGAATATATTTCTCAATTGGTATTTCTGGCTCTTTTAGTGTGCCTAGTTTTAATAATACGGGTACTAGAATAGATAAATCATATTCAACATGGTCGTTAATAAGCATCGAGTATTGATCATTAATAATTGTTGATTTAAATAAATGTAATTGGAAGGCTCTTTGTGCCAATTGTAAAACTAATTCTTCAACTTTATTTAAGTGATTGTCTCTCAAATTTTGATTTTTGGATACTTTAATCAATGCGTTACTTGCTTCATCAATCAAAGATAAATGCGAGCTATCCATTGCAGTAAAAATTAACGTTAATACTTCTTCGTGAATGAAATGGTGTAAAAGTTTTATGATCAGTTTTTTTGATTTTATTTTTGTTCCCGAAGCAGAAAATATATCAGATAGCTTTGAATAGGTTTCTTTTTTGTTCAATGCAAGTAGAGACTTGGTGGCTAAAATCTCTGTTGCAGGTTTTTCCATTAAATTAAAGATATGGTTAAAATAAGAGATATTTGGATTGTTTATTAAAAACCTAAGCATCTCATTTTTGATTTCGATATTCCCATTTTGTAAATAATTAGTAATGTAGATTGAAGATAATAAATGTGGATGTCTTTTTAAAAAACCTATCAATTCTATTTGATTTTCTACAATATTACTTTTGTGAATTCTATTAATTAATTCTTCAGATATTTTACTTTCTTTATCATTTGATAATAGAGTAACTGCATAAGCAATTCGAAGGCTATTATTATCATGATTTAGATAATTATCCAATTTTGTAATATCATTTTTAAGCCCTCTATCATTAGCACACATCAATGCATGAGGAGAAATATCATCCTCTTTTTTTATTTTGTAAAAGATTAGTTGATCTGAAATAATATCAGGTTTATTCCATGTTAATTCAAGAATTGCTCTTTGAATTGGGGGAGAACCTTTTGTAAAAAGAAATTCTAAAGAATCTTTCCAAGGATTGAGTGGTAGATTCC
>JAYPLH010000014.1:14546-20739 GCA_038365355.1 Fidelibacterota bacterium | reverse complement strand
AAATCTAAAGAAGTAAGGTTGATAAGATTCCCAATCTCAGAAGGTATAGGTCCCGATATTTCTTTATTATTTAAAATTAGGGTAAAAGTGGTTTCAATTGAGTAAGATTCTCCCCATAAAATCACAGGTGGTTTTTCCTCATATAAAAGGTCAGCACATCCCAAATATCCTAAAATTGTTATGGTTATAAATGAGTAAAGTTTTTTCATATTAAATTAAGCTTACAAAAACTTAAGCTAAATTTAATAACAATAATAGTTTTTTAATTTAGATTGTAAATACGAAAAAGAATGTTAAAATATTGTAAATAGGGAAAAGCTAACGTAATTCTTAGATTTAGTTTAATGTAATGTAATAGAATTAAATAAAATTTCTTTTGCATCAACTTGAATAATTGCTCTCCCATCGTTATCTAATCCCTTGAATATTCCATTTTGATTAATGCCACCTTGGTTGAAAGAAACAGATTCATTGATATGGTTACAATAATTTTGCCAAATTGGTAAAGATGAAGGTAAGTTATTAAGAAGTCTTTCAAAGTAAGTCGTAACAATAGCGCAAAGTAGTTCACGTTGATTTGATTGATTTGTTTCAATTGCCAAAGATGTTGCAGAGTTTGATAATGTGTCAGGAAAGTCGTTATTAGTTTCATTAACATTTAAACCAATTCCAATAACCATTTGTTTAATACAATTATTTTTAATTCGAGTTTCGCACAAAACTCCGCCACATTTTTTGTTATTAATTAAAATATCATTTGGCCATTTTAGCTTTGGGTTTCCACCTCGATTATCAAGGGCTTTTGCAATAGCTGCTCCAGTAGCAATTGGGATTAATAATCCATCCTGAATTGAGATGGATTGTTTTAAAATTATTGACATTGCAAGACCTTTACTAGGACTCATGAACCAGGTATTCCCATTTCGTCCTTTTCCTGATAATTGATTGTCCGTTATCACAATTGTTCCATGGCTAATGTCTTCTAAATCTATTATCTCCCATGCTTCTTTATTCGTGGAATCTATTCGCTGATAATATTCTATCTGTTTACCTAGTTCTTTAGTACGCAAATTTGTTTCTATTAAATTTGTAAATATCATGTGTATAAAAAAAGATATCTGAGTTCTATGTAAGATAGTACCATTGCTAAAAATGTGCCTGCAATTAATTGGGCGTGATTATGCGCTTTTAATTTTATTCTGGAAAAATATACTAAAATAATAATTAGTGTCATTGAAAATAAATTATTATACCCAGAAAGTAAAAGTGCAACAAATGGTCCTCCCAAGCCGATCATATGAATTGATATTTTCCAATACCGTGTGATTAACCATGTTACAGCAGTATTGATTGCGTAACAAAACATTAGTCCTTGAACAATATCTGATGCATCAAAATAGTTTAGCAGAACAAAGGCAATTGAATTAAACAGACTAGACATCATCAATAATTCTAAACGTTGTTTTCGTATAGGAGCTTCAAGGGATGAAATTTTACCTATTTTTTTAAAATATAATATTGAAGAAAATGGTAGTAGCGAGGAAAAAAATACGGCAATTAAAAAAAATAAATAGTTGTTAATATTATGATCATTGAAAATAAGAATGTAAAAAACAAAAGGAGAGATGGATAGAGGATTAAATATTACAGATATTGTTTGTGCAATATGTTTATACATAAAAACTAATGCTCGCCAAAAACCAGTCTTAGGGAATCAGATATTTCGCCTAAAGTGCAATTATTTTTAACACAGTGAATGATATCAGGCATAATATTTTCATTACCTTTGGCGGTCATCTGTAACTTTTTTAAGGATGCATTTACTTGAATATTATTTCGAGTTTTTTTAAAAGTATTAAGTTTTTTTATTTGTTTTTCTACTTCAACAGGGTCAATGTTTTGTAAACTGTTGATATCTTCATCTTCATCTTCAAACTTATTTACACCAACAATAATTTTTTGGTTAGAGTCAATATCTTTCTGATATTCATATGCACTATTTGAGATCTCATGTTCTACAAAACCATTATTGATTGCTTCAATTGCACCACCCATAGAATCAATCTTTTCAATTAATTCGGTAGATGTATTAAAAAACTCTTCTGTCATTTTTTCTATGACATAACTTCCACCGAATGGATCGGGATGATCTTTAACACCACTTTCATATGCAATGATTTGTTGAGTTTTTAAAGCTGTTTTGGCAGAATCTAAAGATGGCAGAGCTAGTGCTTCATCTTTACTATTTGTATGTAATGATTGAGTCCCACCTAAAATTGCTGAGAGAGCTTGAATACTTGTCCTAACAATATTATTATCAACTTGTTGAGCCGTTAAAGTCGAACCGCCTGTTTGAACATGGAATCTACACAAAAGAGCTTTATCGTTTGTTACTGAAAATCTTTCTTTCATAATTGTTGCCCATAATTTTCTTGCTGCTCTGAATTTAGATATTTCTTCCAAAAAGCCATTATGTGCGTTAAAAAAAAATGATATTTTTTCACCAAATTTATTTGGATCTAAACCTTTTTTAATTGCTGCTTCTATATAGGCAATAGCATTAGCAAATGTAAATGCAAGCTCTTGAACAACTGTACTTCCTGCCTCTCTTATGTGATAACCTGATATTGATATAGTATTCCAATAGGGGAGATGTGATTCACAAAAATCCATAACATCCGTTATTAAACGCATAGAAGAATCAGGTGGATATATATAGGTTCCTCTAGCGGTATACTCTTTCAAAATATCATTCTGAATAGTACCTTTTAATTTTCTAGAGGTGACACCTTGGTTTTCAGCTGTAGATATGTAAAATGCCAGAAGTATTGGAGCAGTAGCATTAATAGTCATTGAAGTTGAAATTTTTTCTAATGGAATATTATCAAACAATATATCCATATTTTCTATTGAAGAAATTGGAACCCCAACTTTTCCAACTTCACCTGCTGCAAGAGGATTATCTGAATCGTATCCTATTTGAGTTGGAAGATCAAAAGCAACAGAAAGGCCCATCACGCCTTGTTTAAGCAAGGAATGATATCTTTTGTTTGACTCTTTTGCTGATGTGAGGCCTGCATATTGTCGCATCGTCCAGAGTCTATCTTTATACATATTACTATAAATACCACGTGTGAATGGATAGGCGCCTGGTTTTTCATCTTTCAAGACATGTTCCTATCTTTTTTTAATTGTTGATAGGCGTTATTGACTGCTTTGAATTTTTCTTCAGCTGAAGATTGCATTTCTTTTCCTAAATGAGAAACTTTATCTGGATGATATTTATTAGCCATTTTTCTATATGCACGTTTAATTTCTTGATCGGAGGCATCAGGAGATATCTCTAAAACTCTAAAGGGAGCTTTATCATCTTTTGCAAACATAGCTTTTATAGATTCGTAGTCTTTCTTATTTATATTTAAATAGTTAGCCATTGTTTGGATGACTCTAATTTCTTCTGGATGAACATGTCCATCGGATGCTGATAATCCATATAAAATATGAATTAGCTCTAACCTGCTAGGGTGATCCATGGAACGTTGAATTTGCCTACACACGTCTTTTAATGGATAATCCTGTTCTAAAATATCTCGAAAAACAATCATGAATTCTTTTGCTTTAGGTAACCCAAATTGTTGTTTCAAGAAATCTTTAACATAATCTAACTCTGACTTAAGAAGTTTACCATCTGCTTTCATTACTTTTGCAAATAGTACCAATACTGAAATAACAAAATCACCATGTTTTGTTGAATTTGATGCGCCAGATAATCTTTGATGATTTTTATTACTCATTGAGGCATAGGTATATCCTAGTATAGCACCAATAGGCCCACCAAAAACCCAGCCAAGTCCACCCCAAAGAAGTTTTTTATTTAATGACATATAATTTTTCTTTATTTATGTAACATTAAAATTTATACATTAATTACTGTAAGAATACTATTTCACTATGTATTACAAAAATAATTATGAGAATTTCATTAAAGATTAAATTATTATTCTATTGGTATAAAATATTTAGATCAAATGTAGTTAAAGACTCTACAATTAAATTAAGTAAAAAAGGAAAAGGCGTAAAAAGTATTGTTTTTTTATTACCAAATGAAAAAAAACAGGCACAGTTAGCTGCTCATTTTATTAAACATGATGATAAAAAAAATAAATTTTACTTTAATTATATATTAGAGGAAAGTTCTTTACCTTATTATGATAAAAGAATTATTCCAAATGCACATATTATAAAAAAAGATCATGTAAACTGGCTTGGGGTAATTATTTCAAAAAGTACTATAAAAAAAATAAATGATTTAAGCTTTGATGCTATTGTGGATCTAAATCAATCTCATAACCAGAATTTATCTTTTATTTTAAAAGACCTAAAAATACCAATAAAGGTTGGATTTCAAGCTGAGTTTTCAAATTTTTTATATTCAATAATAATTGAATCAAAATCAATAGGATTTTTAGAAGATAATTATAAAACTATTGAAAAAATTTTAGGTTTAGAATAGAATTTTATTTTTTTTTACAATTTGCTTGTAAATCATTGCTACCACAGATACTGTCTTTTATATTCCCCACATATTTTAGAGGAAAAAACAAATGCTTGAAGGCATAATTTGTCCAGCTTGTGAAAATTCAATTGACGAAATTGATTTAAAAGATTCGTTGAAGTGTCCCCATTGCAATAATGATCTGAAAGATAGAAAGTATCTTGATTTTTTAGAATTTCTTATGGCCAATGGAATAGTAGAGAATCTTGACTTTTTTGATCAGGAAGTATACAGTGATGATGTTGATGATCTTGACCAGACAAAAGAAGAAGAGGTTGATCCGGCAGAGTTTGAAAAAAAGAAAGATTTATTCAATATTTATGAGAACGAACTTCATCCAAAAAATATTGAAGAAAATGAAGGTATTAAAGATTATACTCAGTTTGATGGAATTAATGATGATTGGGAAGAATTCAATGAAAGGGATTTTTCATCAAAGAAAGGGGCATAAAAATTCATGGAAAATAAAGAAAAAAAAGTACAGCAAATCAATATTGAATTAGATGAAAAAATTAGTTCTGGGGAGTATGCAAATTTTGTTGTGGTCACTCATTCCCCAGCAGAGTTTGTAATGGATTTCACTCGTATTTTGCCAGGAGTCCCTAAAGCAAAAGTGCATTCTAGAATTATTATGGCTCCTCAACATGCTAAGGCATTTTTAGGTGCCCTTAATGAAAATATTAAAAAATTTGAGTCTAAACACGGTGAAATAAAATTACCTAATCGTGGAGAAGGTTTTTCATCTTTTGGTGTAAAACCTCCAAAGGATACACTACCAAATTAACAATGTAGAGTTCCCTTTTATTCTTCTACAAGTACCCAGCTTCTACCTTTTTTAATTTCATGCAATTTTATTTTTCCCCATATAATTAGAAATGAAGAGGAAATAAAAAAACCAATAAAACCTCCGACAATTACATCACCTGGGAAATGTACACCTACATAAACTCGTGAAAAAGAGATAAGAATTGCTAAAAGAAAAAGCAGAGGTTTGTATTTTTTATAAAAATATGATAGGATTATTGTTAATGAAAACATGTTTGCGGCATGATTGGATGGCATACTCCATTTTCCTCCTTTGGATGTCAGAAGATTAATTCCTTCTAAGTTAAGATGTGAGGGTCTTATCCGTTCAAAAAAAGGTTTTAATATTTGCGCACAAATTGCATCAGTAAAAGAAAGTGAAATAATTAATAAGGCAAGAGCTATTTTCCCTTTAGGTCCGGAAAAAAATCCAAGGAAAAATATGAGAACTATAATTGGAAGTGTCCAATTTTTTTTATTTGTTATGAATGGCATGAAAACATCAAAAAAAGTATTTGAAAAATACTGATGAATCCATTTTATCAGATTCATATCTACGGATTGAAAAAAATCAAGCATACATAAGTAAAATAATTATAATCGGACTACAATTCTTCCAACCTGTTCACCGCATAATATTTTTTTTATTTCTCTATCTAGAGAACCTAGGTTAATCACCTTACATATGTGATCTAAATTCTTCAGTCTCCAGAATGTTGAAAATTGATTCCAAATTTTCTCTCTAATCGGTATAGAGCATGTCGCTGAATCAATGCCGATCAAGCGGTTTTTCCTTAGAATAAAAGGGAATACTGATGTTGTAAAATTTGCTCC
>JAYPLH010000014.1:0-14446 GCA_038365355.1 Fidelibacterota bacterium | reverse complement strand
ACTTCCAAATTATTTATCGGAATGTGATTATAAATTTCTTCTATGCATAACCCAGCTGTTAATCCTGCTGTTCCAAGCATCATTGAATCTTTGGTAGATAGAGAGTTTGGACATCTTACTGCCCAGGAACTTGGAATCTGAATATATTCAGCAAACCCACCACTTGTATTCATACCAAGATCAAATCCAGTCACAATTACTCTATCATTGGTCTTAAAATGATTATTGTTAGATTTGATAACGATTCCTGCTGCATCAATACCAGGGGTATGAGGATAAAATTTTGTGACACCTTTTGCACCTGATGATGATAGCGCATCTTTATAGTTTAAAGAAGAATATTCGACTTTTATTAAAAGGTCACCTTCTGGTAAATCAGAAAAGCTCTTTTGAGTAATCTTATTTTCAAAATCACCATTTTGATTTTGATAGGTCTCAAATGCTTTGAATGTTTTTTTCAATTTCACTTTTAAATATTTTAGAGACAATTAAAATAGGGGATTAGTTTTTAATGATTTTATTTTTTTGTCATTCCGAGATGTTTACAAATTATGCTTAGCATAATTTCATCAGTACCACCACCTATAGACATTAGTCGACCATCCCTATATACTTTTGATAAAGGATTCTCCCATGTAAATCCCATTCCTCCCCAATACTGCAAGCATGCATCTGAAACTTCCCTAATTAATTTCCCGCACTTAAGTTTTGCCATAGATGCTAAATAGGTCATATCCTTTCCATGAACAAAATCTTCACATGCTCTGTAGATTAAAGATCTCAATGCTTCAATCTCTGTTTGTAATTCTGCCAGTCTAAATTGTATAGCTTGATTATCGATAACCCTCTTTCCAAAAGCCATTCTTTCCTTACAAAAATTAATGGTCTGTTCAATACAATCATCTAAGATGATAAGAGAGCTTACGGATAAGAATATCCTCTCTTCTTGAAATTGTTGCATTTGCATAGTAAAACCAGCACCTTCTTCTCCAATCCTATATCTCCTTGGTATTCGAACATTATCAAAGTAAACTGGAGCAGTGTCGGAAGTACGCAACCCAAGTTTATCTATTTTTTCTCCAACTTGGACTCCAGGTAATTTTGAGGGTATGATGACAAGTGATTTATTTTTGTGAGGTTCATCATTACTAGTGTTTACTAGTGTGCAAAAGTAGTCTGCTTGAGTGGCATTTGTTATCCACATTTTTTGTCCATTTATGACGTAATCATCCCCATCTTTTTTTGCAAATGTTTTAAGTGCAGCAACATCGGATCCTCCCGTGTGTTCGCTTACAGCAATCGAGGTTACATAATCACCTGAAATAGCAGGGGTTAAAAACTCATCTTTTAGTTCTTTTGATCCGTATCTATCTAATGCTGGTGTAGCCATATCAGTTTGAACTCCAGTGCTAATTATAACTCCACTATCTAAACCATGGCCTAATGCCTCAGCAAACACCATTCCGTAGCTATAATCTAAACCCATTCCTCCATTTTCCTGATTTTTAGTAATCCCAAGTAGATCAAGATCTCCCATTTTTTTAAATAATTCATGTGCAGGAAATTTTTCATTTTCCTCCCACTCATCTGCAAAAGGTTTTATTTCATTGATTGCAAAATCTTTTACAGTATCATATAGAGCTTTATGTTCATCACTAAACTTCATTTATAATCCTTTTTATTCCAAAATGGTTTTCTTTTTTCAAAGAAGGATGCGAACCCTTCACGTCCTTCTTCATGTACAATACATTCAGCAAATAATTTTGCAGCATGTGTAGTATCAATATTGTAGTTTGAATTAAGCAGATTCTTTGTCACAGCAATTCCATTTGGAGAGCATTTTTTTACTTTATTCATAATTTTCAAAACTTCAGAATCTAAGTGTCTTTTATCTTTTACAACATAATCTGCCATTCCTATTAACAATGCCTCCTCTCCGTTGAATATTTCCCCTACGAGCATAAGTTTTTTTCCTATGTTAAATCCCACCTTTTTTATTACGTAGGGTGCTATTTGAGCAGGTGTCAAACCTATTTTCGTTTCAGTTAAAGCATATGTTGCATCAGAAGTAGACACCAAAAAATCAGTAGCACTCGCTATGCCAACAGCACCTGCCATACAAGCTCCCTCAACAACAGAAATAGTGACTTTAGATAAACTGCTAATTTTTGTGAAAATCTCTCCAAACTTCATGCTCATTTTCATTGCTTTATCATGAGTCTTGTTTTTCTCGGAAGCTATGCTCTGCATCCATTTTAGATCTGCTCCTGCGCAAAAAACATTTCCTTTTCCACGAAAAATAACACCTCGGATAGATGGTTTGTCTTCAATGAAATCTAATGTATGAGAGATTTCTCCTATTAAAATTTCAGATAAAGAATTTCGTTTTTCAGGTCTATCAAACCATATTGTTAACCAGTTATTTTTTAACTCTAAAATACATTCTGTAGTTTTTGGTACTTTCATATTTTTTCTTAGTTCTTATTTTGAAATTGATCAAAGATTTTTTTTGTTACTGGAATCGAGTATTCTAAAAGCTGTTGACCATACGCCTTACCTTGAGGATCGATACTTAAACTAGCCATTCCGCCGCCACCTAATGAATTTTTTAAAAGAAAATTAATACCATTGATACCAGGAAGAACCCATTTAAGGACATCTCCTTGAATTACATGGCTGAAAAACTGTGCAATAGTAGAAGGGTTTAATTCCCTATCAATAAAATCAAAATATTCTTGCTTCCTTGCTATTACCCCTATATTTGCATGGTCGCCTTTATCCCCGCTTCTAGCATATGCTAAATTAATTAGTGGTACGGAAAATTCTTTTTTTAATAAAGCCTTTGTTGTAAAAAAAGAGTTGTTTTTTTTGGTTCTGCTAGTTTCTTCGGGTGTATGATAGGGAATGGATATAACTTTTTTATTCATTTTCATTTTCATTTTTATTTGGTCTTTGGGTAAAAGAAAAGAGAATAAGTGTATGGATGGAGATACTCTTGGACGGCCTCCTAAATAATTGATAACACCAGCAGCCATTCCAGTAACAGCTTGCGCTAATTCTTTTGAAAAAATAATTAATGCTTCTTTTAGTGGATGAGATACTACAATTCTAAGTACAATCTCTTTAGTGCTTACATCATTTTTTTCGGGTCCATAAATAGAATTGGATCCAATGATATCAAAAGAAGTTTTAGAAAAGCTTCCCATTTTGTTTTCTTTAAAAATTAAAGAACATTTTTTTATGATTGCGTTTGCAATTATTTCTCCTTTTTTAAAAGCATCTTTCCCTCCTATCACTAATGTACCGATTGATCTATATCCATCCATAAATGTTGCTGAATTTTTATAATATTTAGTAGGTGGGAATCCTCTTGCACCCGTTACCAATACTTGATTAGGCCCGGTTTCTGTAATTCTTACTTCTGAAAAATCGCAAATCACATCAGGGAGAATATACTCTGAGGGGTTTCCAATCTCGTAAATAAGTTGTTCAGCTACAGTGCCAAATGTGACCATTCCTCCAGTCCCTTTTGGTTTTGATACAATAAAATCACCATTCGAAAATACATCTACAAAGGGGAAGCCAATATTCTCAAACCCTTTTACACTTTTCCAATCTGTATAATTCCCTCCAGTGCATTGTGCTCCACATTCAATAATATGTCCTGCGAGACTACCTGAAGATAGAAGATCATAATCAGAAATTCCCCAATGATATTCATGCATTAAAGGTCCTAATACTAAAGCACTATCCACAACTCGCCCTGTAATCACAATATCTGCACCTTCATCTAGAGCTTTGACTATTCCCGATGCTCCAAGGTATGCATTGATGCTTAAGCATGAATCAGGTAAGAATGAATCTTTTTCCATTTCTTTCACTTCTTGATTCTTAAGCGAAGGTAACTCTGATAATATATCATCTCCCTCAACTACAGCGATATTTAGTTTCAAATCAAGCTTTTCTGCTTCTTCTTGCAATGTATGTTTGCATGCATGAGGATTAATTCCACCTGCATTTGAAATTACTTTGATTTTTTTCTTTTTGATATTTTTAAGAACTGGCTTTAGTTGATCAATAAAATCAATAGCATACCCCATTTTAGGATTTTTTAACTTTGCTCTTGCTAATATTGACATGGTAACCTCAGATAGGAAATCAAAAACTAAATAATCTAAATTCCCTTTTTCAACAAGTTGTTTTGCAGCTGTTGAGGTATCTCCCCAAAATCCTGAAGCACATCCTATTCTAATTTTTTTAGCCTCCACTTTTAATTATAAATATTTGATATGTTTATGGATTGACCAAGATGTTGCATTATAGAAGTTGCAGATTCAATTTTGTGAATAGTGTGCACGCTTTTACCTGCAGAGTAGAGACTTTGTATTTTCTTTGAGTTTTTCCCATTATTTTTTTTTAAATAGTATTTTGACCGGAAAAGAGAACTTAAATTTAAAATCATTCGTGCTTTATGTTTGAATCGACTTTCAAGTAATTTTTTAAATAGCCATGTATTGTCTTTTCGAAAGCCCTCTGATTTTATGACAGAAACAGGCACCCCGGTTAATCTTGTTGTTGAAACAATATCTTCCTCAGAAGCATTTACAATGGCCGTTTTATAATCTTCCAGTGTATTGCATTCAGTGGAAGCAACAAACCTTGTTCCCATTTGAACTCCATCAAACCCTATTTTTAAGGCTTTAGATAACTCAATCTCACTTCCTATACCTCCAGCGCAAATAAGCGGGAGACCTAAGTCATTAAGTTCTTTGTACATATCTTCCATAGAATGAGAACCTAGATGGCCACCTGCTCGATTGTTTACGCAGATCAATCCATCCACTCCAGAGTCAATTCCTTTTTTTGCAAAATGACGACTAGTCACATCATGATAAACAAACCCTCCTACTTGATGAACCCGCTTGCATACCCAGTCTGGTTTGCCAAGAGAAGTAACAAAAAACCGTATATTTTCTTCCAGAGCAATGTCAATCCAATCAGACATACGATCTAAATATTTTTTACTACCTTTTTCTATCAGTGCATTAAAACCAATAGGTTTGTTGGTCAAGGAGCGAATATATTTTATTCCTTCCCTTAAATCATATCCATGTACAAACGTAAGGCTGACAGGTTGTACAATTGCAATGCCTCCACCTTCGGATGCCGCCGCTACTAGCTCAGGGTTGGAGCATGGATACATAGCACCACAGATGATTGGATATTCAGCATTGGTATGTTTTAAGAAGGTATTGCGAGAATTAAGATTCATAATATTTTTATTAATGAGTATCCTTTCAACTTTAAGTCATCTTTTTGATCCGTTACCTTTAATTCAAGTTTCAAATTCTTCCTTGTGCCATTTGTAATAGTTTTAACTACTTTAGCACTACAGGTTAGTTCATCTCCTATATTTGTAATAGAGGAAAATTGAACATTGTACTCAATTATTTGTTCTTGACTAAAATTATTTGTTAATACTCTACCAAGATATCCCATGATAAGCATTCCATGGGCAATAACATCAGGAAGTCCTATTTCATTTGCATAATCTGTATCAATATGTAAAGGGTTATGATCACCAGAGGCATCAGCGTACTGTGCTAGGTTTATTCTAGAGATTGGTTCTAATTTTAATTCAGGAAGGAATTCTCCAATTTTAGCAGATTTATAATCCCAATTGTGCATATTCTATCTTATTACTAATGTGGATAAAGATTCTACTGCTAACTTTTTGTTTTGATTTAAAAATATAGATTCAAATTCTATGAACTGTAAACTTCCATTTTTTTTGTCATACATATCTTTAATTTTACTTTTCATCGTAATTTTATCTCCTGCGAAAACAGGATGGTGATATTTATAGCTTTGGCCTGCGTGTAACACATTTTTCATATCTATGGAAAGGTCATGTAAATATTGATAAGGGTTTTTTTGCTCATGAATTACTGTAGTTAAAAATGTAGGGGGAGCAAGTAGGGAAGGGAAGCCCTTTTTTTTAGCGACATCTTCATCAAAATATATTGGGTCAGTTTGTCCAGTAGCTTTAGAAAAAAACTTAACTCTTTGTTTTTCAACATCAAAAATGATAGGTGGATAGGTTTTATTTATGAAAGATCTATCTAACATGAGGTTAAAGCGAATTAAAAATCCTTTTTAGTTCTAGCCATTTCATTTAGTAGTTTAGGTGGAGTAAATCGCTTTCCATATTTCTCTGCTAACTGTAAGGAACGGTCTCTAAACTTTTGTACTCCATAATTATTCACAAATTGTAATATGCCACCAGAATCGCTAGGGAAGCCGAGTCCTAAGATGCTGCCAATATTTGCATCCTGAATTGAAGTAATAATATTTTTTTCATAGCAAGATATTGCCTCTATTATTTGAGTAAATAGCAGTCTATCAACTATATCTTTTTCTGGTATCTCATTGGTCGAAACTGGAAAGTAATTTTCAAGGTTTCCCCAGATATGTTTTTTTTCATTTTTCGGGTAGTCATAAAAACCACTATTTCCAGATCTTCCCTCACGATTTAAATTCGAAACCATTAACTCAATTACTTTGTCCCATGGGCCTATAGAATTTTTCTTATCATATTTTAATATTTGTTTTCTAATTCTTCCAATTAAAGCAATATTTACTTCATCGCTTAATGCTAATGGTCCAACAGGGTACCCAGCTTTTTTGCCTGCATTTTCAATAGAGGTTGCTTTTATTCCTTCACTTAGCATAGCCATTCCCTCAAAAGGATATTTTACAAAAACTCTCGTGGTGTAAAATCCAGGACTATCATTTACAACAATCGGTGTTTTTTTAATTAGCGATGCAAAACTGAGGGCACGACCGAGTGCCTCAGAGCTTGTTTTTTGCCCCTTAATTACTTCAACCAATTTCATTTTATGGACAGGAGAAAAAAAATGTAAACCGATAAATTTTTGTGGATCTATCAATTTGGAAGCTAGAATAGAAATAGGAATAGTGGATGTATTAGATGCTAAAAATCCGTTAGGATTCATATACTCTTCTGCAGTTTTAAGCGCTTTGGTTTTGATATCTAAATCTTCATATATAGCTTCAATGACAATCTTTTTATTTTTTAGCATTTCATAATCATGACTTATTTCAATGCGACTTTTAATGTCAACCAATTCTTGACTTGTGATGAAGCCTTTTTTAAAACTTTTTTCTAAAATTTGATAAATATTTTGTAAGCCTTTAGCTGCTTGCTTTTTAGTTAAATCGAGCATTAACACCCTGAAACCTGAAATAGCTGCAGCATATACTATTCCATGTCCCATCAATCCAGAGCCAAGAACCCCTATGGAATCATTATTATTTTTTTTTAATTTTTTAATCATATTTATTGGTTTTACAGAAAGATTTTCTATAAAAGATCAAGTGTTTCTACGATATTATTTTTCAAGGATTTTAGTTCTTTAATTATAATATTAATTTCTTTTTTTTGATCCTCTAATTGAAACAACCTATTAGAAATAGCTTCTAGAGCATTTTTCGATTGAACTTTTTGTGATGGATCTACTTCATACAAATCAAGATATGTTTTTATCTCTTTAAGTGAGAATCCTAATTTTTTTGCACGTAAAATAATTAATAAGCGAGCCCTATCTTTATAATTAAAAATTCTAGTATTTCCTGCCCGACTTGGCTTTATAAGGCCTTTTGATTCATAGAATCTAATAGCCCGTTCAGTTATGGCTAATTCTTTAGATAACTGCGGAACGGTATAAAAGATCTCTTTTGACATATTTACTTATAGGTAAAATACCTTACGCAAAGGTTAGCTTCAATCAAAAGATATTTTGATTTATCAGAGATTTTTGTCAAAAGTTTGTGATAAAAGTAAGATTAAAAATTTGTAGTAAAGCGTAGAAGTGCTACTCTTCCAATCGATGGACCACCAATGATTTCTGTGTGTTTATAATTCAATAAATTTGAAACGGTGAAGTTTGCTTTTAGAATGTCATTAATTTTATAACCCAAATGCAAATCAAGTACAGAATAAGATTGGATATTTCCGAAATAAATTCCAGAGGACCATTTAAAACCGTCAACAAATCTTCCGTTAAGTGATGCGGTTAATGGATATTTTCTAGGATTATATTGTATTTTCATTCCAGCTTTGTGTCTAGGAGCATTAATTGGGTCTACTGAATTTGTAATTGGGTTTAAAAATTCTGTCATCCCAAGATAAGAATATGTTAAATCTAAAGACCATTCTAAATTGATTAACCCTGTAAGACTTGCATCAAATCCCCACATATTGACATTCCCATAATTTATGTATCCAACAACTACAGGTGGGGTATACCCAGGGAAGGTGTCCATAGCAGTTACTCCTTCTAGGCCATTCCTCCAATGATTAAAAGATTCATCATAGTCATCGGAATCTATAATATTATTATCAACGATGTCCTCAATTCTATTTATTGATCCGTCGTTATTGTAGTCTGTCTCCAAAACAGATTTTTCTACTACAATTGGTGTAATAAAAGTAACAGGGCTTACAAAGCTACTGTAGTTGCTAGTATAGATATCAAGAGTACCGAATAATCTTTGGTTTAATCTTCCTTTGTATCCAACCTCCCATGACTTAACAATTTCAGGTCCAATTTCTGGCAAATCTTTAACTTCTTGTCCATAAAATCCTTCAATTTTTGGATCGGTGGACGGGTAAAAGAGTATTGAGTTTGCTGTGTCAAGTGGCTCATATACTCCTTCAGTAGGTCTATAATAGTAGGGTGTTCCATCTGCGTCGCGAGGGAATACATATCCACCATCTGCACCTCTAGCATATACTTTAAATACAGATACTCTTGTTACAAAAAGGTCTAAAAATAATGCTTGATTTGTAGGTGTATTAAATGCTGTAGCCCATGTAATTCTAAAGTTTTGATTCTCTTTTGGCTTATATGCAAGACCTATTTTAGGGGATATTTGTAGACCGTCTGTTTTATCTAAGTTAAAATCCCAATTAAAGGGGCTATATCCAGAACCATAGCTTTGGTTATTAAATTCAATAAAATTGGTTAACCGATCATGAATATCTAATCGAGTGGCTTGGATAAGCTCAATTTTAGGATTCAGTTTCCAATTTACTTGATAGTAAACACCAAACTCGTTAACAGTATATCGATTATCTTCAGATGCTTCATCAATACCTTCATCAATGTTTTCATCAATTTTTCCATCATTATCATCGTCCAATCCATTTGCATAAACAATAAAATTTTGTTGTCCAAGCCAATGCACACCAGGCTCAATAGTTTCCCCAAGATCATATAGGCCATTACTATTGGAATCAACAAAGTCAGGGATACCATTGTTATTTAAATCATTATAGTCGTCACTGTCATAGTCATTATCTAATTTATCTGCAATTGCTCCAAGTACAGAGTCATTATTACTTGAATCATTAGGAGTTCCGAATTGCGTCAAATTATCTGTATCCCATCTAGAGTATCCCTCTCCATCATCGTACCAAGTGTTATCATTTTTGTCATCAAAGACATATGGTGATCCTGCTTCTCCATTTCCATTGTTATCTCTTCTATCTAAAATATCTTTATCGGAAAGGATTGTCCCTCTGGTATCAGGCATAGTTAGAAAATAATCTAAGCCCCAAACGAACCTAAAGTCTCCATCTTTCCATTCATTAAGATGTTGAAGTTGTGCACTAAATGTCTTTGATCGATCATATATAATGCTTCCAGTAGCAAGATTTCTTGTTGGCCGATCTGTGTTACCAGAATAGCTAGAGTTAAGATATGTTTGAAAGAAAAAGTTTTTATATCTTGTTTTTGCTTGGTAGTAGCGATAAACCCAACCATCAGCAAGGTATCTAGCTATGCCAGTAATGTTTATATTCCTTGCCCATGCATATCCGTGTGATAGGCTCATGGTTAAATCTGAATTTGGCTCCCAATCCATTCGTAGGTCATATCGATAGTTTCGAACATTAAAATCAGGAAAATCATTTATACCATCATTATTTGCATCTTTATAAATATTACTTAGATTTCCATATTTCATTTTAAAATCTTGTTCGTCAAATTCATCCACACCTACTTCGCCAACACTTGGAGCACCATTACCATCTAAATCATTATTTTCAAAAATATCCCAGGTTTCAACACTTACTCCATCAACGATAATGGTACTATTATTTAAATTTTCAAATGTCTCACCATCCCAAACACCGTTTCCTTCTCCATAATCAGGTGCTATATCACCTTCGTCATCATAGTCTCCATCTCCGTTTACGTCCTCAGCAGGAATCCCATCTAATCCGTAGTCGAGCAATACAGTACCAAAAATATAACTTTCACCAACATCATCATCGTAAACTCCGTTTCCATTAAGGTCAACAAAAGGTTCTTCCGATACATTATAGGCATTCCCATAATTATCTCTATATAGTCCCCAATCATTGTCATCATCTAAGCCATTAGACCCCCAATCATCATCGAAAATTCCATTATTATTCGTATCAAATACTATTCTACCATTAGAGTCGTACGTATAATCTCCAAAACCAAATTTGTGCCGATCATCTACAATGCTCCAGTTTGAGTCTGGAGTACTATAATTCGTTGTGACAGAACTTAAATTTTCTAAATCACTGATGACTCCAAATCTATCTAGCCAGGCACTTCCTAATTCATCTACTTCATCTATATATCCGTCTCCATCATTATCCACTCCATCTACCCACGCCTCTTCTTCATCGTCAATGCCTATATCAATTTGTTCATCTATGTATCCATCTCCATCATTATCAATTCCATCTGCATAATAATTTCCAACTTTGTCTTCGGTAACAAACCAAAGTACTGTCCCATTATTAAGAGTGTACCTATTAAATGGATCTGAAGCAGCTTCTGCAACCATTTCGGAAGTAATAGTTGGAGATCCATCTTCACCTCCAGCTGCAGAAATTAAATCTCCCCAATAGTTCCCAACCCATGACTCATCTGATCCAGGAACTGCACTTATCATTTCTTGGCTAAAAATGGGATTATTATCATTTTCAAGCGCTAATCTTCCTCCACGATCCAATCTGTCTTTTTTTAAATTAGGTCTCCCAATCAATGCTGGATCATGCCCTTCGTATTCATCTTCATTAATATGAGCCCAGTCTTGTCCTGACAAGGCAACCCCGGAGATTTTAAATCCAATATCTCCAAATTTGTGTGCAGTACGAAAAGTTAATTTTTTAAGTAAATCTGTATTTTTTTGACTAAGCATCCCGCCTTGAATGTTGATACTTGTACCTGTATTTCTTAGTGGAGAAGAAGTTACAATGTTTAAAACTCCACTATGCGCATTTGGCCCATATAAAGCAGAGGAAGGACCTAGCACAACTTCGATTTGTTCAACGTCTTCAAAGGATACAGGTATCACGTTGTATGCTGTTAATCGTAATGAAGGAACGTTTGCCATTCTGCCATCAGTAAGTGTCAACAGTCTAGAACTAAAAGATGAATTAAAACCTCTTGCTGTCATATTATAGCTATCTATTCCAGACTGGGTAAAATCAATTCCTTTTGTCCCTTTTAAATAATCACCTAGATTGGTATTGCTTTCTCTTCGAATCTCAGTCTTGGATATCACGGAAATTGCTGCAGGTGCATCTTCAACTCTTTCTCTTCTTCTGGAAGCAGTTACAACATAAGTTTCCATTTTAATTGCTTCAGGTATCATTAAGATATTTGTATTAATATTTTGTTGATCTTGAATATTGAGTTTTTTTTGAAATGATTTAAAACCCAAGTAAGAAGCAGATAAAGTATATTCTCCCACTGGAATATTATCTATTGAAAATCTTCCATCTGTATCTGTAGCAGCGCCAAGAGATGTTCCCTTGAGTATTACGTTTGCACCAATTAAAGGTGATCCGTTGGTTGAATCGGATACAATTCCACTTACAGAAACACCAAATGCTATGGAAAAAAATAGTTGAAGTATGAAAAAGAATTTTAGCATGTATTATCCAATTATAAACTAAATAGCCTCAAAAAATCGAGGCTATTTAATTTATCAAAAAAGAATAATTTTATATTATTTCAATAATAACATTTTACCTCTAGCGGTGCGATTGTCCGAACGCACTTCGTAAAAATAAACACCACTAGGAACTTTATTCCCACTTTGGTCTTGTCCAAACCAGGAGATGTTATATGTTCCAGCGCTTAGCTGTCCACTTTGAATCGTATTTACTTTCTCACCAAGTAAAGAGTAAATAGTTACTTCAACATTGGAATCACGCTCAGTTGAAAATTTAATTTTAGTTTCAGGGTTAAACGGATTAGGGTAATTGCCCATTAGCTCAAATTTGTTTGCAATAGGAGCAGTTTCATCTAACTCAGCTAACGCTGTATTTGTCCAGAAAGTTTTTACTCTCTGTGTTGTGTTGTCAATAATACAGCTATTGTCTACCTCAAATACTAAGCGACCTGTACCATATTCTGGATCGTAGTCCCATCCTGAATCATCAACACGGTTATCAAGTATCTCTCCTGTTGTTGGATCGGTAAAAGTTTGCTGAACGCCTAATAGAGCCATGGTTGGACCCGCTTCTAATACTCCAGCACATGCTTCTTCACCGTAAGCACCTACACAAGCAATATAGTCATTGTAAAGAGCAGAGCCAACAGCTGCAGCAATTCCAGCTGAAGTATCAGCGCCTACATAAAGGACCGCGACAGAATCAGCAGCACCAGTTAAAGCAGCTTCCAATCCAAGTCCAGCACCTAAAAGACCCTCTAAGACTGCGGGAAAAATTCCACCAGCTTCTAAGAAATTATACGTGAAAAAATATCCAGTAGGGGCAAGAGGTTCATCCCCACTAAATGGAATACCGTCTCCAGCAGCTGGATCAAAAAGATACCCTCTATTAGCTAAAACGGTTCCAGAAGGTAGAGTGTCTCCAGTTGCAGGATCTACTTGAAAAGAACTAGGGTCGGTGGGGTCAACCGTATTACCACTTCCGCCAATTGCAGGAATGGAGAATGATTCATCTGATCCTGTCCAACCTAGATTGTACCAAAGCATTGTATCAGGGTGTACATAACCAAGATACATTTCAGTGTTTCCAATAGTTACCGTATCAGATGGAGCAGCGAAAACGCCAAAAAAGTCATTAAGCTGCCCGTCATCATTTACTCCTAGTCCGCTTGCAGTTCCATCATGTGCTTCCCAATAAATTTCTAAGTCCGTTGGTACTGTGTGAGCTTCATCGTTATAACCAACAGTGACCATACCCCAATTTTCCATATCGGTGCCCACTCCGTAATCTACTCCGTATGTACCACCTACGAGATCGGCTGCTCCAAACTGAGCAAAAACATCAGATAGAGAAATACCCCATCCCATAGAATACATAGTAGGATCATCTGGATGAGTGAATCCTGTTCCTCCAGTCCATGTTCCATCTTCCTGAACAGGTGGAACAGTAGCATAGGTAGAACAATTTTCAGCTTCTGTTGTAGGATAGGTGCTTCCTTCATTTATAGTAAACGTACCATCATCATTAAGATCTACATTCATAGCAACTCCAAATAGAGCTAAGAGCTGTTCATTTACTAAAGGAACTAAATTAACTGTAACAGTGTCTCCTATTTCGTAACTAGTTATAGAACGAGTATACAATGGGTTAGCAGAACTTGGCCAAGATACTGTGACCTCATGGGAACCACTTTCTGTATCTTCAGGGCTTTCAAATTCTCTAACAACATGAGTGTATTCAACAATCGCTGCATTACACTGCCAGTTCGCTTGGATAGATTGGGCTAATGCAAGTATGGGAAAAGAAAATATAAAAATAAAAAATAATTTTAACGATTTAATCATAAAAGAGCTCCATTAAATTAATTGTGTTATTTTGGTTTAATGAAATAAACCCAAGTGCCCAGAAACTAACTCAAGATATGGTAATTCTCAAAGGATTTTCATTTCTTAGTTTTATTGGCATTTCGAAAACTTCTTTTGGCCCACAGTATATATAAACAATACAAGAAAATAATGCTTCCAAAAATAAATATAGATTCTAAGATAATTCTTTTTATTAATTCATTCATCTTGTTTGATGACTAGACTGATATCCATTAAATTGCATTATTATAAATTAAACAAATTTTTAGCTTATTAAAAAAAATGAAAATCGCTGTATTAGTAAAACAAGTTCCAGGTTCAGAATCAGCTCTTCCTTTAAACAGTCAACAAAATTGGGTAGAGGAATCCTCTGTTACCTATGTAATGAATCCTCCTGACAACTACGCTCTTGAAGAGGCATTACTCATTAGAGAGAGATTAAATGAAGGAGAAGTGGTTGTAGTTAGCATGGGACCAGATCGCGTTCAAAAAGTTATTAGAGAAGGACTAGCGAAGGGTGCAGATAGGGGTATTCATATTCAAGAAAGTGATGAGA